>JAZSKL010000072.1:0-3260 GCA_045534855.1 Acutalibacteraceae bacterium | reverse complement strand
TTGGGGAATAGTGTAACGGTAGCACGACAGACTCTGACTCTGTTTGTTGGGGTTCGAATCCCTATTCCCCAGCCAAAAACGACAGGTTTAGACCTGTCGTTTTTTTATCCATTGCTTTAGCAATGGAATATCATCGCCGTTAGGCGTATATCATCAGCCGCAGACTGTGTATCATTGCGGAATAGATGTTGAATATTATGCAGGAACCGACCGTAAACCATTCCAAAATTTATAATAAATAAAAGTTAAAAACACTATCCTATGCACTTTGTTTTTATTATAATCTGCGGCAAAGATTCACCTTACATATTTATTATCTGTCATGTTAAAAATCACACTTATTAACAATACAATTTTACGAACTGTAAAATTCCGCTACCTTTTTCATAAATTCTTCTGTAACGCCAAAGTATTCCGCTAATTCGTGCAGTTCGGTATAGCCGTTTTTAAGTGCTGCCACATAGTCCTTTTTCGGCACAAGTTTTTCTATTGCCCAACGGTCGGCACGGCGTTCATGCTTTCCCCTTACATCAAGCGGAGAATACATATTATAAAAGCTCATTGTTTCAAAATGACCCATTTCGTGAGCTAAACACACACGTTCCTCCGCGCTGTTTACCGATTGGTCTATCGCCACAAAACCGCCGTTTTCATTTATTGCAATCGATCGGCTTTTAGGCAATGAAAAACGCTCTACTGTAATTCCGCCTTTTTCTGCGGCGGCATAAAGTTCATTTGTTGTCATTTCCGCGCTCTTTAATGTACCTGGCGTAACGCTTTACCTCATCCCACATTTCATCGGTTACATCCTGTGCACCGCCGAAAAGTGCTACCTTCAAGCTGGTTTCATCCGGCACCGGAGCTTCACCTCCGTATAAATAATCAACACTAACACCGAAATACTCGGCAATTTTTGAAAGGGTATCGGCAGACAGGCTTTTTTTTCGCCCTGTTTTATAATCCGAAAGCGATGCCCTTGCAATTTTGCATTGCTGGCACAATGCGGTGACATTTATCCCCTTTTTTCGACATAATTCTTCTATGCGCTGATAAATAGGCGTCATAATATCTTCTCCTTTTTGTACAACTTAACGATTTACGAAATTTCGTATCAAAAAGGGTTGACATTTACGATTTCTCGAAATATAATTAAGTTGCAATTACGAAATAGCGTAATTTTTTCTCTTGCAAGTGGATTATATTACACTTTTTCGTAATTGTCAAGTATTATTTTTAAAGGAGAAGTTGAATGTACCAATGTAGGGACTGCGGCAGCCGTTTTGAGGATGCCGATGTAAAAATTATAAACAAAGACGGTGAAAAAAAGATTTGCCCGTTATGTTCAGGATGGATAACACCGATACAAAATACCCATTGTCGTTACTGCGGTGCAAAGCTACCGAAGGGCGCACAGGAATATTGTAACGAATACTGCCGAAAAAATGGAAATTTAATGTGGGAAAAGGAGCGCATAAGGCGCAAAAAGGATTTTGAAAGCTCTATGTCTTTAATGCAAAGACTTACCGGCAGCTACAATTTAAAATACCACACACGTTACAGCTACGGACAGTTTGTAACACTTGTCTACCCAAGGCTTACAAAGGAGCAATTAAATGAACTGTGAAGAAAAAAAGGATTATCTTCAAAATTATATAGTACATATTGCGATGGCAAAAAGAATACGCGAAATGATGAAAAGCTACCCAGATGATGCAAAGCGTTTTATCCCCCAACTCGAAACGGCGGTTAAAATCTGCAGATGCATTGAGGGAGAAATAGATATAGTAACACCAAGAATTTACGCCGAAATACTTGCGCATAAATATATGTACGGTAAAAATCTTAATGAAATAGCAGAAATTATGAATTACAGCAAACGCCAGATTGAAAGACTGCATCGATTGGCACTTGAGAGGTTTAAGCCTATCGGGACCGGTTTAATACAATAAAATAAAGTTATACTTTACACCACGCTGAAATGCGTGTATAATAATAATGCGAACATTTGTTTGAAAGGTGGAGTTACAAATGGCAGACCGAATTATTTTGCACTGCGACCTGAATAATTTTTTTGCATCTGTTTCCCTACTTTCAAACCCAACGCTTTACGACCTGCCGGTTGCGGTATGCGGAAACCGCGAGGAAAGACACGGCATAGTACTTGCCAAGAACGAAATTGCCAAAAAGTTCGGTGTTAAAACCGCCGAAGCTGTATGGGAGGCGCAGGCAAAATGCCCCGAGCTTGTAATTCTTCCGCCCGACTATAAAAAATACCGTGAATATTCCGAAGCTACACGCAAAATATTTCAGCGATATACCGACCTTGTTGAGCCGTTTGGCATTGATGAGGCATGGCTTGATGTAACAGGCAGTACGCTTTTATTCGGTGACGGCGAGACAATAGCCAACAGCATAAAAAATGACATTAAAAGGGAGCTTGGAATAACTGCTTCGGTAGGAGTAAGCTTTAATAAGATTTTTGCAAAGCTTGGCTCTGATATGAAAAAGCCAGATGCCGTAACGGTTATCAGCAGGCAAAATTTCAAACAAAAAGTATGGCCGCTTTCGGTTAAAGAGCTGTTATTTGTCGGAAAAAGCACTGCTTCGCGTCTTGCCGACTGCGGAATACTTACTATTGGCGATTTAACGCTGTGTGACGATCAATTTTTAAAACGTACACTCGGTAAAAACGGTGTAATGCTTAAAAATTACGCTTTAGGAGAAGATAACTCTCCTGTTACGCCGCCGAGTGACGGTGATGTACCTAAAAGTATAGGACGCTCGGTAACTCCGCCGCACGATATAACCTCGGCTGATGAGGTTTGGAAAATATATATTTCCATTTCGGAGGAAATTGCCGAGCAGTTACGAAAGCATCGTCTTTATGCCGGAGCTATTCAGGTTCACACGCGTACCACTGCGCTTGATATTAAGGAATACAGCCGCTCGCTTTCCTATCCCGTTAACACCTCTATGTCTATAGCCAAAAAGGGCTTTGAGCTTTTTAATGAAAGCTATCGGTGGGGTATGCCGTTACGCTCGGTAGGGCTTCGAGTTATTAACCTCAAAGATAATAATTTTGCCGTTCAGCAGGACTTTTTCAAAGAAACGGTAAACGGCGAAAGAGATGAAAAAATAGAAGAATCTCTTGAAAATTTGCGTGACCGTTTCGGAAAGGGCAGTATTAAAAGAGGCAGAACGATATAAAACTACTTTCTATTTTCAATAATTTACTTTATATAATAAATATGATATAATTT
>JAZSKL010000288.1:0-6520 GCA_045534855.1 Acutalibacteraceae bacterium | reverse complement strand
TAAAGCAATATCGGGCAAAAGATTACGATACACACTTTAAGAAATTCGCTGAACTAATAGAATATTTAGAAACAAATTTAGTTGGTGCTATAGAAAACACTATTTCTTACAGCAATCCAGTAAAAGACTTTTTAACATTAGAAAAAATTGATGATATAGCATGGTTTTCAGACAAGCCTTCTGTTGTATTAGAAGATGAGTCTGATAAAGGATTCTTAGATTTTTTAGCTGATATTGAATCCAACACATTAGCGTTAACAGATACGATCAATGATATGACTGCTGGAATGAAAGAAATGAGTGCAGGAGTTACTTCTAGCACTGCTGAAATTGAGCGTGTTAATAAAAATGGTGGTAGTGGAACGGCTTCATTTATTCGTAAAGAATCAAAAAAAGTTGCAAAATATATAGATTCTTTCAGTTCTAAATTAAGAGGAAGCAATACATCTATGTCGGATTTATGGGATGAAATAGAGAAAAATACCTTGGGTTTGTTAGAAAACAACTTTGCTTCAAACGAAGACAATAAGGTTCATCTAATTGAATATTTGAAATCGTTATATGGGATGAAAAGCTCTATAACATATAGTGTTTCATCAATGGAAGGCTTAAAAACTTCAATGGAAAATACAATAGGAATGGAACGTTCATTGAATCAAGCTGTTCGTTTTCTTATTTCCGATATATCTTCTTATATTTTAATCGCAGAGCGTATCAATGCATCCATAGATAAAATTATATCGAAAAGTAAATTTGTAGTAGGCGATATTGATTATGATGAGTAGTCAAATTAGATATAGGAACAATAATCTTTTTACCTAATAAAAAAATTACGGAGAAAATAAAGTGTAAAAATAAACAATGCTGAACGTTTTTTCAACACCGTCAATTGTTTTCCGGAATTAAGCTTGATATAACATTGTTAAACATTTCATTTTTTCTTTATAAAAGTACAGGTCGCCATGTTTCGGTGGTGACCTGATTTTTTTGAAAAATGCGGTCAAAAACGAAAGAATCGGGATTTTTATGAAAAAACAGATGATGTGCAAACACAGTAATTATGCGGGTTTGCGATATTTTGTACCTTTTTAGTGTTACCCCACGCGGCGTCAAAGCTTATTGCAATTTGTTTTTTGTCGGTTTCTACGCAGTAAATAGGCAGTTTTCGCTCGTTATCTGCGAATATTGATACCGAGCCCACTATTGCCGCAATTACAGCAAGCATCACTGCCGTTACGGCTGTTATCTGTTTTTTTGTTATTATTATAAATCGCATAGAAAAAGCCCTCCTTCATCCCTTGATATAGGGTATGATTGAGGGCTTGTATTTTATTCTATAGCGTTTTATCTAAATGTGATTACAAACCAATCTTTTTCCATTAAAACACAGTAAAAAATGAAATTTTTGGTTTGACCTTCTAATTTAACGGTTACATCAACAGCGGCAACATCCTCAATGGATTCTTTTTGAATGTCGCTTAAAGCAAAATCGCCTATAATAGTATGTATTTCATCTTTATCATAGGATTTGTTTAATTTACAGCTCATTATTTCGTATTTTTTAAGCTCGCTGTTATCCTCTGTTATGCTTTTTTCAACAAAATCTTCTAAAGCATCGGTATCCTTTAAATTATGAATTTTAAGCAGTGCAGATACAGAAAAATCGGCAAGGCAATCTACATAATCATCGGCATCCATTTCATAATTAGCTGTGAGAAAATCGCGTGTAATGCTTTCGGGTGAGCTGTGGTCAACACCGCAGAAAAACATACAAAACACTGCAACTGCCGCAATTACTGCTGCAACTGCCGCTGAAATTACAGCGATTGTTTTTTTGTTTGCTTTAGGCTTGTTGAATAACATAATTTAAAAACCTCGTTTTTGTTTATACACAGATTATGACTTAACTACATACCAATCGGAATCAATTTGAGCGCATAAAATTCTAACGGTATCCGTGTCTTTATCGCCGTCACGATCGATAACCGTAACCTTTACCTCTACATAAGCGCCGGCTTGCAGGGTATCTTTATAATCGGATTTTTTGTAGGGGGAATCTTCAAAGATCTCAAGTATATCTTCTTTATCGTATTTTTTGGTAATTTTAGCTTCGCCAATCTCAATAGAATCAATTTCTGCCAACTTGGCATCAAGAGTTATTTGCATTTGTTCTTCTAATGCACCCTCATCCTCAACACCGGACTGCTTGCAAAGTGCGTCAACGGCAAAATCTGGCATACAATCTAAAAGTGTGCCGGCATCACCGTCAGCCTGCGCTGTAATATAATCAATTGCAATTGTTTCTGCAGAGCTATGGTCAGGACCTGAAAAAATCAAAACAAAAATTAAAATAATAGCCGCAACTACTGCAACACCCGCGCCGATAAGAGCAAAAAGCTTACCGTTTGCCTTTTTGGGTGCAGGCATATTATTTTGGAAGCTTGGTTCGGTGTATTGAGGGGCTTGATAATTAACCACATTTGATTCTGCCGGCTGAACGGCAACAACAGGCTCGGTAGGTACAGCAGGCTGTTGTTGTACAGGGGGTTGAGCCGTTACAGGCTCACCGCAATAAGCGCAAAAAGTAGCGTTGCCTAAAATTTCTTGACCGCATTTTGGACAAAACATAAAAAACTCTCCTTTTGATAACCTTTAGATAAATATATCTAAAGATAATATAGTATTATATGAATTATAAAACAATTTTTATTCTCTGTCAAGCACTGCGGTTTAAACAGTATATTTATTTATATATTCGAGGTATTTTTTGCTGAAATACGGATCATTTTTCTTTACGTTACCCAGATATTTGTGTAACTCAAGATGATTTTTAGAAATATCAATTATACAACCTGCAATATTTGAACAATGGTCTGCTACACGTTCGAGATTGCTTAGTATATCCGACCAGATAAAACCTATTTCAATGGTACATTCTCCCTTTTGCAGACGCTCGGTGTGTCTTGCGCGAAGCGTTTCCTTGATGCGGTCTATAACCTGCTCCAACGGCTCTACATTTCGGGCTGTATTCAGTTGGTTTTGCGAGAAAGCAGTGAGTGTTAAACGCAATATTTCTTCTACTGCATTGGTTAAAATCTGCAATTCATCTTTGGCTTTTTTCGAAAGATGAAGCTGTTTTTCGTGTAGTTCCAAAGCAGTTTCCGATAGATTTACGGCATGGTCACATATACGCTCAAAATCACCTATAACACGAAGCAACTTTGCGGCTTCGGCATGGTCGTGCGCGCTTAACTGCTCGGCGCTCAATTTAACAAGATAACTGCCTAAAATATCCTCATAGCGGTCTACTTTAGATTCAAGCTCTGCAATTTCCAAAGATAACGGCTTTTCGTATTTGTATAAAAGCCGTATAGATTTTTTTAGTGCGTTTGCGGCAGTTTCGGACATATCCAAGGTTACATCACGGCATCTTTTTAAGGCAAGATACGGTGTTGCGAGCAGTCTTTCATCAAGTGGTACAAAATGGTTTTGTTTATCTATGGATTCGGGGATTATTTTACAAGCCAGCTTTACAAGAAATCCCGAAAACGGCAAAAGCACCGCTGTGGAAATAACATTGAATATTGTATGGCATACCGCAATACTGAAATGCGTTGCGTTGTCATCAAAAACAGCAGGGGAAAGGGTAAGCTTTATTATCCAGAATAAGAGTAATAAAATTATACTTCCGATAACGTTAAAAAGCAGATGTATGATTCCCGCTCTGCGCGCATTTTTGTTTGTGCCTACAGAGGAAAGCATTGCGGTAACGCATGTGCCTATATTCTGACCCATAATAATCGGCAATGAACTTCCGATAGTTACAGCACCTGTAACGCTTAAAGCCTGTAAAATACCGAGAGATGCCGAGCTTGACTGTATTACCGCAGTAAGCAAAGCACCTGCTAAAAGACCTAAAATCGGGTTTTTGAAAAGTAAAAACATCTGCTTGAAGCTTTCTACCTCGGATAGTCCCTTAACCGAATCGGACATTATTTCCATACCTGTCATAAGGGTTGCAAAGCCTAAAAATATAAGTCCTGTATCGCGGCGTTTTTTGTTTTTCAAGAAGATATAAAGAATAATTCCCAAAAGGGCAAGTATAGGAGTAAAGGATGATGGTTTTAAAAATTTTAATATATAATTTTTACTGCTTATACCGTTAAGGCTTAAAAGCCACGAGGTTGCGGTTGTGCCTACATTTGCACCCATAATTACATTTACCGCCTGATATAAGGTCATAATTCCCGAATTTACAAAACCTACAACCATAACCGTAGTTGCAGATGAGCTTTGTATTATTCCCGTTACAAGAAGGCCTGTTAAAAATCCGGTAGTTCTGCCGCTTGTAAGCCTTGAAAGAAGCTGGCGAAGCCCTTTTCCTGCGCGTTTTTCCAAGCCCTCTCCCATAATATTCATACCAAAAAGAAAAAGGCATAATCCGCCTATAAGGGATAAAATATCAAAAATATCCATATACTATTACTCCGTTGTTTTAAGATAAAACTTGATTTTATGAAATACTGATTTATAATGGTTATAGAAATTCGATATTCTATAATCATTATAATATTATTATAATGTGTAAAAATTGGGAGTGTTTACATGGAAATTGCTGTAATAACCGGTGCATCCTCGGGACTTGGTAAGGAGTTTGCAAACGCTGTAAAGGAAATGTATCCTAATATTGAGGAAATTTGGGTGATAGCCCGCCGAGCAGACCGATTGGAGGAATTAAAGGCGGAAATAGGTGATGTTGTACGTCCGCTTGCTTTAGATATAACAGATAGCAAATGTATAGATATATATAAAAATGCATTAGAGGAAAGCGGTGCTGTGGTAAGCCTGCTTATAAATAATGCGGGTTATGGAAAGCTTGGCGTTTTCGATGAACTTTCGGTAGAGGATAATGCAGGTATGGTAAGGCTTAACTGTGAAGCTCTTACGGTTATGACAAGTGTTACTTTGCCGTTTATGCGTGAGGGCGGCCAAATTATAAATTCCTGCTCAATTGCTTCTTTTGCACCAAATACAAGAATGGCTGTATACTGCTCAACAAAGGCTTATGTTATGAGTTTTTCACGCTGCCTGCGTGCAGAGCTTAAAAAAAGAAAAATCAATGTTCTTGCCGCTTGCCCCGGACCTATGGATACCGAGTTTTTAAGCGTTGCGAATATAGAACCCGGAAGCTCTAAAACCTTTGATACACTTCCTCGTGTTAATCCTAAAACTATGGCTTTAAAATCACTTAAAGCATCAAAAAGAAAAAAAGCGGTATATACCAACCGCCTTATTTATAAATTTTTCCGATTGCTTGCAAAGGTAATGCCGCATAGTATTGTTATGAAAATATGCGGAGCATAAAATATAGATATTATTTGGGGCTGTCTCGCTAAAGGTAGTTTGCACAAGCTTCGCCTCCATCTGATGAGGGAGGTGGCACGGCAAAGCCGTGACGGAGGGAGAGAAACCGTAAAAAACTGCTGTTATGTAGTTTTTTTCTCTCTTTCAGTCTCGTTTCACTCGACAGCTTCCTCGTCAGAGGAAGCCTTGTGAGTAACGATTCCGTTTTATTAGTGCATTTTATCCTTATTGAGACAGCCTCATTTTTGTGAGAATATAGCGGAATTATAATTATGCATTTGAAAGCGATAAATTGAATTTTGAAATTTTATCACCGTATTCGTTGCAATATTCTCTAATCATTTTTTCTGCTTTATTGTAAAGTTCGGAATTTGTTTCTATTAATGAAATTCTTTCATTTGCATCTTCTGCCATTTTTAGTATTTTCCCTGAAAGATTTTTAAGCTCAATGGTTGCATCTTTAAACAAATCAAGAGCTTCTTGTAATTTATCATCTTGCATATTTGGGATATCCTGTGCTAATGAGATATAATATGTTCGCAAAAAAGCGGTATACTTTGAGCTACCGCTGAATATCGGATATAAACTGTCGGTATTTGAATAAATCTTGGCATTTATAAATAAATAATGCTCTTTTACGGCATCCTTTGTAAAACCGCGATTTTCAATTTGTAAGGCTGTAAAATGAATTTCATTCCAATGATTATAATTGTGCTCTGCAACAATGCTTTTCCAGTGACTTTTTTCGTTATTTAATTTTATAAACATATAGCCCGATAAAATTGCAATTATAAGAACAAAAATAAGTATAATAGAAATATTTTTTCTAGTTAATGCTTTCATTGTCACAACCTCTTAGTTAATCATTTAATTCTTTGCCACAGTGAGGACAATGCTTTGCAAACGGGGTTAATTTCCATAAATACGATTTACAATTAGGGCATCTGAACCAAATTAAAGTTAAGATAAAATATACTATAACAAACAATATAAGAATAGTATTTCCTATTTGTGTTTTTATAAAAAAATCGTAAAAAATAAATAATGCAAGAAAGTATAAAATTGCAGTTGTTGCAAATAATATCCTTTTGATTTTAAAGTTCATTTATCCCGCCTCCATCATATTTACTTAAAGTCGGCAATTAAATTATATCAT
>JAZSKL010000254.1:0-23750 GCA_045534855.1 Acutalibacteraceae bacterium | reverse complement strand
AATGTTAAGAGGAAGATAAAAATACAATATTTTGTATTGAGTATTTTCTAAGTAGGCAAATATGGATAGTTTATCCTCAAATAAAAAATAAACCGAAAGGAAGTTGTTTATGAAAAAAACATTTGTAAGATTATTGGCTTTGGTTTTGTCGTTGGTAATGTGTTTTGGTGTTGCGGCTTGCGGCAGCGAAGAGAAGACCGACAAAACCCCCTCAAAGGAAGAAGAAACCTTTGATGATTTGGGTGGAGACATCAGCTTTGACGGCACTGTTTCGGGTGACGAGACAAGCACTCCCGTAAGCGGTGACGGTTCATTCTCGGGTGAAATCTCACAGACAAGCCGTTTGGATGTATTTAAGAATATACCCAAGAGCCTTCGTGGTAAAACCGTAACATTCGCTCATTGGGGCGATGAAGGCGGTGCTGAATATGTAAAGGTTGCAAAGGCGTTTACGAAGCTTACCGGTATAAATGTTAAGTGGGCTATGTATGATCAGACTACATACGAGGCAGATATTTCAAAGCAGATAGTTGCAGGTAAAGGTCCTGATATAATCATTCTTAACGATAAAATTCCGCAGATATTTGAAATTGCACAGGAATTACCCAAATACTTCAATGTGAATGACGGTTTCTGGGATCCCCGTATTACCGAGCAGACAAAGTTCGGCGGTAAGAACTACTTTGTAAACTCATATTACAGCCCCTATGTACCTACCGCAGGTATTGTTGTTTACAACAAGAAGATATTTAACGATAACGGTCTTACTTCTCCTGTTGATTACATCAACGCAGGCGCTTGGACATGGGAAAACTTCAGACAGTGTATGCTCGATGCTGATAAACTCGGATATTACGGCGGTGTATTGGATCCCGAGCTTATGGCAAGAACAATGGGACCGAGCTTTATGTCTTATAATGCTTCTGCCGGCAAGGTTGAGCTTAACAAGAACAACGATGCAATGTTAAGAGCTCTCCAGTTCTATGCTAAATGTCGTGAAGAGGGTCTTGTTGGTAACTACCTTATTGCTCAATATCCTGCAGGTAATATCGCAATGCTCACAACCGATGCTTATGCTATTAAGAAGAACGGTTACTTAAAGGATATGTCTGCAAGTGATTTCGGCGCAGTAAGAATGCCTGACAGCTATGAGGGCAAGCCCTGTAACTATGGCGGCGTTGGTCTTCGTGCATACGGTATTGCAAAGGGTGCAAAACAGCCCGAGGCTGCTTACTACTTCTTACGTTACTTCCTTGATGTAGATAACTGCAATAAGGATGCAAGTATTTTCGGCAACAAGGAAATGCAGAAATTTTATAGCCAGACAGTTCTCAAGGCTTACCGCGAGAATGAGCTCAAGATTTCTGTTCTCGGCGGTCCGCTTCTTTTAACAGGCGGCGGTCTTAACTGGACTCACAGCGAAATCTTTAAAGAGCTTCGCCGTGCATCTTCTAATGATATGGCAACCGAGCTTAGCAAGGTTATGGGTACATTTGAGGGTGCAGTTACAGAATCAAACAATAAATTGGCAACTTACAAATAATACTCGCTAAATGCGAATAAGGGCTTGCTATCCCGAGCAAAAGCGAGGGATAGCAGTTCTTTTACCTCGAAAGGAAAGGTGTTAACGTGAAAAAAATATTGTCGCTTATATTGGCTGCCGTAATTTGTCTGACGGCTGTTATAAGTGCCGCTTTTATACCGGCAAGTGCAATATCTTACAATACCCACAATGTACTTATAGAGAATGTAGCTTCACCTAAAAATCTTATAGGTGGTAACAACTCCATGTCGGGTACTGCCGTTACCTCGAGTAATTATAGCTACAGCCTTGATTATATGGGTTGGGGTGGTACATGGCGTCCTACCTTCTTGTTCTTTGTAAATAAAAACGGAACAAAGGGAGAGTTTAAAACAACTGCAGGCGCAAAATACATAATAAATATGGAATACACCGTTACTGCAACCGCAGGTAACGATGATTGGGGCTTGCAGGTTGGCCTGTTTGGAGGAATTTTGGCAAACGGTGTTACAAACTCCTCCTCGGTACGCATTACAGACCGTATAAAATATCAGAAAAAGGATAAGGACAAAACCTTTAGTGTGTCGGCTGTGTATACCGCAAACAGCGCTCATAATATAGGCTTCCAGTTTGCAGGTCAGGGTACTTTGGATATTAAATCTATTAAAATTCTTGAATTACCCGTAAGTCAGACCGGTAACGGTGTTGCTGTAAAGTATGTTAATGACGGCATAGAAACAGGTGAGTTTGTTGCTAAAAACAGCACTCCGAAAACTGTTTCAAAAGAGGGGCTCACATTTGAGGGCTGGTATGATAATGCTGATTATAACGGAAATGCCGTAAAAACCATTACCGCTGATACTACGCTTTACGCAAAGTGGGGCAACGGTACAGATCCGGTTGTTGATAAGGGAAATATTGCTATAGAAAATGTAGCGTCCCCTAAAAATGTCTTTGGAAGTGACAGCCAGAAGAGTATTTCGATGTCAGGTGCTACCGTTACAACAAGTAACTATAACTATAGCCTTGATTATATGGGTTGGGGCAGTACCAACCGTCCTACTTTCTTGTTCCTTTTAAATAAAAACGGAGCAAAGAGTGAGTTTAAAACAACTGCAGGTTCAAAATACATAATCAATATGGAATATACCGTTAATTCAACAGCAGGTAATGATAGCTGGGGTTTGCAGGTTGGTCTCTTCGGCGGAATTCTGGCAAACGGCCAAACAAATTCTTCCTCTGTAAGAATTGCGGAGCGTATAAAGTATCAGCAAAAGGATAAGGGCAAAACCTTTAGCGTTACTGCTATATATACCGCAAACAGCGCTCACAACATAGGCTTGCAGTTTGCAGG
The DNA here is from genome assembly GCA_045534855.1 of Acutalibacteraceae bacterium. Lineage (GTDB taxonomy): Bacteria > Bacillota > Clostridia > Oscillospirales > Acutalibacteraceae > UBA737. The sequence continues at coordinate 20,874 of JAZSKL010000254.1, read as the reverse complement.
TCAGGGTTCTCTTGATTTGAGTTATATCAACATTGAGGAGCTTACCGCTGATAAGATTGATGATTATGTTATCGTAACCTATGTTGACGGTGATAAATCAAGAGCCGCTTTCGCCAAGAAAGGCGGTGCTCTTAAAGTTCCTCAAAAAGAGGGCTACACATTTGACGGATGGTATGCTGATGCCGATTTGAGCGGTGAAGCTGTAACGTCAGTAAATACCGATACAACCCTTTATGCAAAGTGGAAGGTTGGCGATGGCAAGGTTGTTGTTAACTTCCATAACGATAAGGAAAATACCGTTAAAACATATAAGGTTGATGACCCGATTGATGTAACTCCCGAAAAGGATGGTTATAACTTCCTTGGCTGGTATAAGTATTCCAACTTTATAGGAAGACCTGTTACTACTGCGGTTGAGGGACTTACAGACCTTTATGCAAAATGGGAAGAGATTAATCCGCAACTTACGCAAATGGTAGACCTTACCAAAAACAGCAGTATGATAACAACTTCAAAAACTGCTCAGTCTAAGGTTACAATCGAGGACGGTAAGGCTGTATTTGATATTTACAATTATGAAAGAAAGCTTAGCGCTACCGATGCAAATAATGACAGTTGGTTCCCCGCTTATTATTTTTACGATAGCAATTCGGAAAGAATAACTCTTGAATTCGGCACAACCTACGAATTAGAGGTTTCTTATAAAGTTATTGATGTTAAAGCAGGTGACGGTACAGGACTTCAGATAGGATTTGGTGCGGACGGTCAATACGGTCAGACCCGTACCCGAATAAAGGGCTATGCTGTTCATACTTCCAAGGATAATGGCAAAGAATTTAGTTATACAACTTCTTATACCGCTGAAAAATTCAATTTCGGCTCTACCCATTATCCTAAGCTTTTGTTCTCGGGTCAGGGTACATTAGAGGTTACCTCTATAAAGATTAAAAAGGTACTTCCGCTTATTAAGGATACCGTAATAGGAACACAGACCTATGAAGAATATAATGTGGGTACCGATTCCGGCGTTCTCGGCAACAAAAAGGGAACAGAGGTTTCATCGGAATTTAATCATACAGCTCTTTCGGGTGAAAAATCCCTGAAGCTAACCCTTAATACTAATGTTCTCCGTCTTTCCGGCAATACAATAATTTCCTTTAAGCGTGACGGTGCAGTGAAACCGTATATCGCTGAAAAAGGTGCGGCATATATAATTTCATTCTATATGTATGCGCCTCAGGATATGGATGGTCTTACTGTTGCTGTAAGTACGGTTGACGAAACACTTTCAAACGATTATTTAACCAATTTCCGTCTCGAAAAACAGGAAAAAGTTGACCTTAAAAAGGGTGAATGGAAAGAATTTAATGTATACATCCCCGTTTTACAGGGTGGTAATGCGGGCAAGAATTTGCTTGCAATAGCAGTTTGCTCTAACGGCTATGACGGAAAGGCTGTTTATATTGATGATGTTACGGTTAAACAGCTTACCGATAGCGAAGTGTTGTTATACAACACTATGGGTGGCGACAAGCTTGATCCGCAGCGCGCTTATGCAAATGAGCCGTTCTTAACCTTTAAAGAACCGATAAGAAGCGGCTATTTGTTTGACGGTTGGTATTACGATAAGGAATATAAAACCGAGGCTTTTGTTTACGATAAGTTCCCCGCAGATAAAACCGAAATAACGCTTTACGCTAAATGGATTAAGGCACCTACATCAGGTTATGACTTTACTGCAGGTTCTTTTGATGCGGAGATTTACGGCAAAGATGTTGTGCCTTATGAAAATATCGTTGATGATATGGATAAACCGCTTAACGGTCAAAACCATAAGGGAATGACACAAAATGCCGTTTGGGTAAAGGATGCAGGTATTTATGGTAACGGTAATACTACCGTAGACGGTGCAATAGCCTTTAACAATGAGCTTTTCAGTGCTTATTTTGATAAAACAGGATATAACCTAATAAGACTTACCAATGAGGACGGCACACCTTTCATTGCCGTTAAAGGAGAAAGATATACAATCGAATTTGATTACATCTTTGCTTCCCATAAGGGTCTTTCGTATATTATCCCCGTAATTTCTGAGCATTCGGCATATGCGGGTATAGGAAACGGAGCTAGTCAGACAATATGCCGTGTATCCGTAATGGAAACAGATACCGATTATATGAAGTACAGGCAGTCATTTGTAGCCGAAAAAACGGGTTATGTTTATATAGCACTTACAGGTCGTGATGACAATGCCAAGGTTGAAGCTCATTGCTATGAAAAGGTTTATGTTGATAACCTTTCAATAGTACGTACAGAGGGTATTACCAAGCTTGACATTAAATACGGCAATACAACTTGGTACACAAAATACGGCGTAAAGGGCGAGAAGCTTATACTTCCAAATGCTGTTAAAGAGGGAGCAGATACCTTTGACGGATTTTATTTAGATGCCGAGTTTACCAAAAAGTTTGATGGCTATTTCCCCGAAAAGGATACAACTATTTACATTAAGCTTAAAAAGGATAAATATAATGTTCCTTCCGATTTCTCAAAGCCGATAACCGTAGACTTTGAAGAAACCGAGCTTTTAGAGGATTTCTACCGTCAGCAGAAGTATATGACTTCTTGGGGCAGAGAAACTCAAAATGAGTGGCTTTTGATTTCGAATGATGCAAAAAATGCCTTTAACGGCAAAAACTACATTAAGCTTAACGGCTTCAGTCATTATTGGAATCAGGCAAAGTTTGCGCTTTATGACCCCAATCATCCCGAAAACGTAATGCTTCTTCCCAAGGGCGGTAAATACCGTGTTACACTTATGGTAAGATGTGAGGATGCTTACGAATCTCCTGTTAATATGACTATGTGCCTTGAAAATCCCGCTGAAAAATATCTCCTTAAAGAAAATCCGGCGGTTAAGCTTGAATATACTCCTTCGGGTGATAAAAACGGATACTATATGTTCGTGGGCGATATTGAAGTAAGCGAGAGTATGGCATATTTACCCTCTCTTGCTATAAGAAGAAATGCAAACGACCTGCAAACTATATATATTGATACCGTAACGGTTGAAAAATTAAGAGATTGCAAGGTTACCTATGAGGAAAACGGCGGAACTATAGTTGATGATGCTGTTGTGCAGATACATGAACTTGTTTATGATCCCGGTACTCCCTTTAAGGACGGATTTGTTTTTGACGGTTGGTATACCGATAAGAAATATACCAAGAAATGGAATTTCGATACTGATACCGTTGAAAATGATATAACTCTTTATGCAAAGTGGGCTGTTGAGGTTATCGAGGATGACGATGATGACTTTATTGACCTTGATGATGAAGAGGAAGAAACCGAGGGTTACGGCGAAGCACCAAATCTTCTTGATGCGGATAAGGTTGTTATAGATAAGAATACCGAGGTTGTAACAGAGGTTGCAAACGGTATCGCAACATGGGTAATTATACTTATCTGTGCAGGTGCAGCACTTATAGCAGCCGCCGCGGCAGTTGTAATAATACTTATAGTTCGCAAAAAAAGAAAAAAGCAGGCGTAAAGGAGGAACGGTTTAAATGAAAAACAGAATAATATCTATTTTACTTGCAGTAGTTTTAACCGTTTGCGCCTTTGCGGGCTGCGGTTCAAAGAAAACAGTAGTAAAAACCACAGCAAGCAAGCAGGAAAGCAAGCCGCAGCTCGTTGTGGCGCTTAACCCGATTTTAGCTTATGATAACGGAACAAGCGTAATTGCGTTTAACGATATTAGAAAGGCTATGAGTGCCGACCAGAAAGAGGCAACTCTTACTTCTCTTTCAAAGGTTACCGATTGGGTTTGGGCTTATAAGCTTAACGAGGATTGGAAAAAACGTGGTATTTACGGTCTTGAAAAATGGCGCAACGGAGGACTTGTTTCTTCCGATAAATTGAGCGCTTATTCATTCTTAAATGACGGTACGATTTCTCTTATGCCCTACACAACCAAGGCAACAAAGCTTACCACCTATCAGGGTGAAGAGCCTACTTCAGCAGGCGTGTTGCTTTCGGTTTCGGGAACAGAGGAAGAGGCTTTGGGTTACAGAATCTCTGAAAGCGGAACAATCGGCATTCCGGGCGGTAAAATCACTGCAATTAAGGGTGTTGGCGGCGTTAAAACAGGCTTTTTGGCAGAGGACGGAACACCCAGAAGCGCAGTTATTAAATTTATAGTGAACTCCAAAGAGGTTTGGTCGGGAGAGCTTTGCAACTCAACTGCAGGTGACGGCGAGGCTGTTACCGAGCTTGAGTATCCCGATATTCCTGATATAGAGGTAAACGAGGGTGATATTTTCTTCATCTCTATGAAGCTTGATGCTGAAATTAACGATGAAGATGATTTAACAGGCGAGGATGAGGATACCGATGATGACAGCGGCAACTCCGGAAATAGCGCCGTAACCCAAATTTCTCTTATGGACGGCTATGATTCACGCTTTAGTTTGGTTTACTCAAAGGATGCTACCGTAACCCAAAAGCAGATCTTTACAAAGATGAGAAGCCAAATGGTTGATATATTTGAGGCGGATGTTTTAATTTCGGATGATGACGAAACTCCTAAAGAGTATGAAATTTTAGTCGGTCGTACGGGCAGAAGTGAGTCTCAAAAGGCCTATAACGACCTTACAAGCTACCGTGCAAACAACGGTAAGGACTTTATTATCCGTATGGTAGGTACAAAGCTCGTTATTGCCGCGAATACAGATTATGCCTTACAGCTTGCGGTTGATTACTTTATGGTAAACTACTGTAAGACCGATAAGGACAGCGTTCCGAGCAATCTTAACTATGTTTCAAGACCGAAGCTCGGAAGTATTGTTATCGGCGATGCAAACATTGCATCATTTACTATAAGGACAGAAAAATATCCGTCTCTTATGACAGTAAAAGCCGCACAGAAACTTGTCGATTTTGTTGTTAATAAAACAGGCTATAATCTCAATATTGAAAAGGATACAGCAATAAGCGAAAACGAAATTTTATTAGGCTTTACAACCCGTTCGGGTATTTCCTCCCAAACCTTTAAGTCGCAGTCTTTAGACTTTTTGGCAGGAAAACGCGGTCAGGTTTATGGCAGTGATGATTTCAGCATTTTTGTTGAGGGTACGAGATTGTTTGTGGAAGCAGGCAGTGATTATGCTGCAAACCACGCTGTTATAAAGCTTATTGAACAGCTTGAAAAGAACTCAACATACGGTAAATCTACCGTTTTGAGCGGAAGCTACAATAAGGGCGAATACACATTGATTGATGATTACGCTTATACATGGGGCGATGAGTTCTATACAACCTCAGGTACTACTTTCAGCAAAAAGAACTGGAAGCTGATGGAAAAGGGTTATACCGAGGATGAGGGCTGTTGGTATCTTAAAGATGATCCGTATTATCTTGCATCAAAGGCATCTTTGGAGGATAACGATCCGACAAATGATTTCGGCGGTCCGTGGGTTCAGGCAAGCAACCCCTATTATATGCAGGAAGGAACCGGAAGAAATATAGGCGAAAACGCCTTTATCAGGAATAATACGTTAGTTCAGGTTGCTAAAAAATCGGTTAACGGTTATACAGGCAATGTTATCTGTACCGATGGTAGAATGGAATACCGTTACGGTATATTGGAAGCTCGTGTTATGGCTTCTACCGCAAACGGCGCCGCAGCCTGCTTCTGGACCCGTACCAAGGACGGCGGCAGCGTTGTAAACGAGATGGATATTTATGAAAACTTCGGTCAGGACAGATTGAGACCTAACCTTCACACATGGGCAGACAGTCACATCGACCACGGTAAAATGATTACCTTGCGCGAAACCTGTGCTCCTGCCGAGGGTGAAACCTTTAGTGATACATTCCATCATTTAGCACTTGAATGGACTCCTGATTTTATAAATATGTATTTAGACGGTGAAATTTATCTTTCACAGGAAATTACGAGCGATACATGGTATGCTTTTAGAGAGACCACTTATGTTATTTTCAACTGTACATCTCCTTCTGCCAGCTATGCTTTGAATAATTCTCCCGGAAACTGGCTTGCAGGCGGTACGGTTGACCCCCGAGAAGCTGCAAAGCTTTTTGATACCAACGGTGATGGTGTAGTTAATGTTGAGGATTTCTATGAGGAACAGATAGTTGACTATGTTCGTTTGTATCAGATAAATTCCCGTCAGTATTCCTTAAAGGCTAAGAAATAAGTCTTATTTTCAAATGTTTTAATCCCAAGTAAAGCCTTGGGATTAAAACAATATATTTACTTTAAAAATGGAGGTAAAGCAGATGTTTAAGCATAAAAAGCTACTTGCAACAGTACTTGTTATTGCTTTGGTTTTTTCTTTCGCTCTGGAGCTTTTCTTTAATTCCTCCGAAACGCAAGAATATGATTATACTGCTTCCTTTGAAAGTTTAGAGTATAACAGCGAATACCGCACCTATAAATCGGAAAAGGGCTTTAATAGGGCAACCGAAGAAATAGAATTACCGCTCGCAGAAACCTCAAAAAACCTTGTAAAAGGTGATGTGGTTGAATTTGCGGTGGATGCACCGGAAGACGGGGCTTATAATATCACGGTTCATTTTGCTCCTGTTGATGAGGTTAGCGAAAGCTATAAATTTTCCCTTAAATTAGATGGTGAGGCGCCGTTCTCTGCCTGTGATGAGCTTATTTTAAAGGCTTTGTGGGAGGATGACGGTGAAATCCGAACGCTTACAAACGGCGATCAGGTCAATCCGCTTCAAAAGCATAAGGATGGTTTTTATGCCCAAAAAATTATTGATGATGAGGGTATAGAGCTGTATCCTTATGAATTTATGCTTTCAAAAGGTCAGCATAACTTAAAAATAGAAAATCTGGGTAAGGAATTTATTATTCAGAAGATAGTTTTGACACCTCCCGAGGAAATACTTTCCTACAGCGAGGTTTCAAAGCAGTATGAAAATTATAAAAAATATGACGGTAAGCAGATAGTAATAGAGGGTGAGAATGCCATTTATAAAAATGCTTACTCTCTTTCTTCAAAAAGCGACCGTACAACCTCAAATATCTCTCCCGCCAGTGCAACCAAAGCGGTTATTAACTATATAGGCGGAACAACCTGGAATCAGCCGGGTTCTGAAATTACTTGGAAAGTAAAGGTTCCGAAAGACGGTCTTTATAAGCTTGGAGTTGCTTTCAAACAGAGTTTTGTTACCGATGGTGAGGTTTACCGTATACTTAAAATTGACGGTAAAACTCCTTTTAAGGAGGCGCAACGCCTTAACTTTGCATATTCTACCGATTGGCAGTTCAAGGAATTTAGAAGTAAGAAGCAAGGCGATTATCTTATATATCTTACCAAAGGTGAGCATGAGCTTTCACTTACTGTTACCCTTGCTGATATTGCCGAGGTATTCGGAAGACTTCAGGAAATAGTAACTCCGCTTGGTGACTTATATCTTGATATAGTTATGATTACGGGTGAAAATCCTGATTCTAACCGCGACTATGAATTACATAAGCAGATTCCCGATTTTGAAAAGATATTAAACGATGCTTATGATAAGCTTAATGACTTAACCGAGGATATCGGTACAAGATTAAAGGTCAACGGTGAGCTTTCGGGTGCGCTTAAAAATATGTCGCGTATCATAAAAGAGATGACCGATAACCTTTACGATTCTCATTTACAGCTCACAAGCTATTATTCGGCACAGCAGACCTTGAGTGCTTGGCTTTATGATATCAAGAATATGGCACTATCGGTTGACCAAATCGTTTTAGCGGCACCTGATAAGGAGTTCAAAACTCCCGATGCCGGATTTATAGAAAGCTGTAAATTCTTCTTTATGAGATATGCCGATTCTTATACAAGTAAATCCTCTTCGTTAACCAGCAGTAAAGATAAGAGCTTACCCAATATTAAAATCTGGGTTAACTGGGGACGCGATCAGGTAAAGGTTCTTAATTCTCTTATTCAGGATAGCTTTACACCTGATAAAAAGATAAATGTTACGGTTGAGCAGGTAAATGCATCGCTTGTTCAGGGTGTAATTTCGGGAAATTCGCCCGATTTGTATCTGCACATGGCAAGAACCGAGCCTGTAAACCTTGCAATGCGCGGTGTGCTATACGATTTAACCAAATTCAGCGATTATGAGAAGGTTCTGAAGGAAAACTTCTATGAGGGCTCTGAAACCCCTTACATATACAAGGGCGGAACCTATGCGCTTCCTGATACACAAAACTTCTTTGTAATGTTCTACCGTAAGGATATTTTTGAAAAGCTTGACCTTTCGGTGCCTGTTACTTGGGAAGATTTCCTTTCGGTAACGGGTATACTTCAAAGAAATAAAATGAACACCTATCTGCCGTATACCAAGCTCGGCGCAGCATTTACGGTAAATATAGGTGCAGGCGGTCTTACAATATTCCCGACATTGCTTATGCAAAGAGGTGCTTCGGTTTATAACGATAAGCTTAATGCTACCAATCTTGCAAGCTCGGAATCTATAGATGCCTTTAAATTCTGGACAGAGTTCTATACCGAATACAGCCTTGATCAGGATGCAAACTTCTATCAGAAATTCCGTGTTGGAACAATACCGCTTGGAATTACAAGCTATACACAATACTTAACAATTAAACTCGGCGCACCTGAAATTCAGGGTAAATGGGCAATAGCTCCAATCCCCGGAATTATGCAGGAGGACGGCACAGTATATAATGTTTGTTCGGGCTCGGGTACGGGCGTTTCCATTATGAAATCAAGTAAGGAAAAGAAAGCCGCATGGGAGTTCGTTAAGTGGTGGGTAAGCACTGATACGCAATACCGTTATTCTGCCGAGGTTGAGGCGATTATAGGTGAAACAGGCAGAACAAGCTCTGCAAACCCTGAGGCTGTAAAGCGTCTTTCGTGGGATGATGATGCCATAGAGATAATTATGGAGCAGTGGAAGAATGTTAAGGAAATACCTGAAGTTCCGGGTAGTTACTATGTTTCACGTTCTATAGATCAGGCTTTCTGGGCTACTAAAAACGGTAAAAAATCCGCCAAAGAGGCAATAATGGATTGGTCTGTAACCAGCGATAAGGAAATCAAGCGTAAGATAAAAGAGTACGCAAACAAAAATTACGGAGGTTAATCGTATATGAAAAAGAATAAATTGATTACCGTAATTAAAGAACGCGGACAGATTTATCTGCTTATAGGACCTTTTTTAATCTTGTTTTTCCTTATGACTGTTTTGCCGGTGCTTTCATCCATAGTTTTAAGCTTTTTTAACTTTGATATGGTGTCGCTTCCGTCATTTGCGGGTCTTGAAAACTATTTAAGAATGTTGATTCAGGATGATGTTTTTCCGACTATTCTTAAAAACACCTTTGTTCTTGCGATACTTACAGGTCCTGCAGGATTTTTGCTTTCGTTTGTTCTTGCGTGGATGATAAATGAGTTTAAACCAGGTCTTAGAACTCTTCTTTCGTTTATGTTCTATGTTCCGTCTTTGGTTGGTAACGCGCTTTATATCTGGACAATAATTTTTGCGAGTGATAGCTACGGTTATATGAACAGCTTCCTTTTGAGTACAGGTCTTATAACCGAGCCTAAACAATGGTTTTCGGATGAAGCTCTTATCGTTCCGATAGTTGTTATAATTCAACTCTGGATGAGTATGGGAACATCATTCCTTGCAAATATTTCAGGTCTTCAGAATATCAATCCCGAATTGTTCGAAGCCGGCGCTGTTGACGGTATACGCAACCGTTGGCAGGAGCTTTGGTATATAACATTGCCGGGTATGCAGCATATGCTGATTTTCAGCGCTGTTATGCAGATAGCTTCGGCATTCTCAATAAGCAATATTATTACAACGCTTGCCGGTTATCCTACAGTAGGCTATGCCGCGGATACAATTGTTTCGTATCTGACTGACGTTGGCTCGGTAAAATACGAAATGGGTTACGCATCGGCGCTTTCGGTAATGCTTTTTGCAATGATGTTCGGTACAAGAACACTTATTGTAAGGCTGTTGAAGAAGGTGGGGCAGTAATATGGAAAAGAAATTCAGATTTAAACTGCCCGAGCGCCATTCAAACGGAACGGTTCGCAAATACACCCGTTCAAGATTCGGAAATTTTGTGTTCTTTGCGTTTCTGTTTGCGTTTGGTGCATTTTCGGTGTTGCCGCTTGTATACAGTGTGGCAACCTCGTTTAAGCCGCTTGATGAGCTTTTGCTCTTCCCGCCTACACTCTTTACGGTGCAAAGACCGACTATAAACAACTTCCTCGCGTTGCCCGAGCTTATTTCGGGACTAAATATCCCGCTGTCAAGATATTTGACAAATAGCTTGTTTATCAGCGTTGCGGGTACCGTTTTGCACGTTCTTGCAGCAACAGCGGCGGCTTTTGTGTTATCAAAAATTGACCTTAAATTCAAGCGTACAATATTTTTGATTATACAACTTTCACTTTTGTTTAACGCTTATACGTTAAGCATCCCACGTTATCTTATTTATAACGGTATGGGAATAATTGATACCTATTGGGTTTATATTTTGCCTGCTATTCCGTCTTCAATGGGTGTATTCCTTATGAAGCAGTATATGGATGGATATATTCCCGATGCCTTGATGGAGGCTGCGAAAATAGACGGTGCAAACTATTTGCGTATTTTCTGGAGTATTATTTTCCCGAATGTTAAGCCTTGTGTGCTTACGCTTGTTTTGTTTGCATTCCAGTCAATCTGGGCAACTGTTCCCGCAGGTACTATTTTCGATGAATCACTTAAAACATTACCAACGGTTATGTCAACGATCGGTGCAGGCGGTATAGCCCGTTCGGGCGCCGCAATGGCCGCAACCGTAATTATGATGATACCTCCTATTGTTGTTTACCTTTTCTCTCAAAGCAGTATAAAGGAAACAATGGGCAGCGCAGGTATTAAGGGTTAAGGGGGCGGATGATATGTTCAAAAACAGAAAGTATTTTAAACTGTTCGCCTTTATTTTAACGGCAGCAATTCTCGCAGTATCGGTTTTTTCGGGCAGTGCGCTTGCCGCAACCTATAAAACCGAAACCGTTGGTACAAGCGAAGCCCCGTTTGAAACTTATACATATTGGGAGGGGCTCGGCACCGCAACCAAAACAAAGGTTTTCTGTAAGCCGATGTATGAACCTAAAAAGATAATAGATTCAACGGCTATCGGAACGGCACTTTTTGGCAGTGTTTCGGATATATGCGCCGAAAACGGTGATACATATATACTTGACAGTGCCGCATCAAAGGTTTACGTTCTTGACGGAGAATATAAGCTTATTACCGAAATAAACAGTATAGTTTACGAGGGAGAAGCGCTTTCGATAACGGGAGCGGCAGGCATTTTTGTAAAGGATGAGAAAATTTACATTGCAGATACAAAAAATGCCAGAATTTTAGTTATGAACATAAACGGTGAGGTTCTTCATTACCTCACATTGCCTGAATCCAAGCTTATTCCGAGCGATTTTAAATACAGTCCTCAAAAAATAGCGGTGGATTCAAGAGATTACCTTTATATTTCAAGTGACGGTTCGTATTACGGTGCGCTCGTTTACTCTCCGTCTATGGAATTTTTAGGCTTCTACGGCGCAAATACCGTTGCAGTATCGGTTGGAGATGTAATTAAAAACTTTATTACAGATATTTTCTCAACCGATGAAAAAAGAGCCGCTTCGGTAAAAGCGCTTCCTTATCAGTTTACTGATTTTGCGGTAGGACCTAATGACTTTATTTACACCGTAACCTCTACTACGGGTACAGAAACACCTACGGGTCAGGTTAAACGCCTTAATCCGGGTGGAAAGGATGTACTTGGAAAAGAGGATTACAACTTTGCCGATAATGCAAATAACCTTGCCCAGCCGGAGCTGCTTAAAGCTATAGATGTTGACGCAGACGGTTTCTTCTATGTGCTTGAAAGCGGAGCTTATAACAGAATATTCTGGTATGACGGTGAAAGCAATCTTATGTGTGTATTCGGTGCAACGGCAGGCTCGCAGGGCCAAAAGGGCGCGGTTGCACTTGGCGGTGCTATTGCAATAAACGGCACAGATGTAATTGTAAGCGACCCCGTAAATAAAAATATTACGGTTTATTCAATTACCGAATACGGAAAAATGGTAAGGTCGGCACAGCTTGATACCCTTAATGATGATTTTGAGGAAACCATTGAGGATTGGAAGGCTGTAATTAAGGCGGATGTAAACAATCAGTTGGCTTACAGAGGTCTTGCAAAGGCTTATTATACAAAGGGCGATTACAATAAGGCGCTTGAGTATTCAAAGCTCGGCGCAGACAGGGAAACCTACGCAAACGCTTTTGTTAAGTTAAGAACCGCATTCTTGGAAGAATGGTTTACTGTAGGTTTTGCGGTAATTGCAGTTCTTGTTGTAATAATAGCCTTGCTTTTGAAACTTAAAAAGAAAAAGGGAATAGTTCTTATTAAAAATGAGCGGGTAAAGGTTATGCTCTCAAGCGTATTCCATCCCTTTGAGGCTTTTCGTCTTGTTAAGGAAAAGGGGTTGGGTTCGCTTATCTGTGCAACCGTTATGCTTGCGCTGTTCTATATAACAGCCGCAGTAAGAGATGTTGCTTCCGGCTTTGCATTTAATCAGTTTGATGCTTCAAGCTATAACTCGTTCTTTGTATTATTGAGAACCGTAGCATTAGTGGCACTGTTTGTTATTTCCAACTGGCTTGTTTGTGTGCTTATGGGCGGAATAGGCAAGCTAAAGGAAATATACATTGTTACCTGCTATGCACTTATTCCAACAGTTTTCTCAACTATTTTTGGTCTTGCTTTAACCCACGTGCTTTCTCCTGATGAATATGTTTTCGTAACAATATTCGAAACTATATGCACAGCTTATACCTTTATAATCATTGCAATAGGCATTATGAAGGTACATGATTTTGAGTTTGGCAAGTTTATTTTAACAACATTTGTAACAGCTATAGCAATGCTTATAATCGTGTTCCTTATTTTCCTTGTATTTATGCTGGCACAGCAGGTATTTGGCTGGATAGGAACAGTATTTACCGAAATAAAATATCGCTGATAAGGAGGAAAGAGTATATGAAAAAGTATTTAATAGGTATTCTTTCCGTTCTGGTGATTGCGGCGATTATTCTCTTGAATTTCGGCGGCGGTAAGGAAAAAGCAGTTCTTATAGGCTTTCTTAATTATGCTGAGCAGAGCTTTGATGGAGATTTTGATACCACGGGTGTTGTTTGCGAAAATGATAAATGGGAGCTTCGCTGGGATAATGTTACCAAGCGAGTGAGCTTCCTTGATAAAGAAACAGGATATTTATGGGGTCAGATACCAAATGAGGCTGCCGAGGTTCAGTATCAGGAAAACGGTATGATAAAGAAAAATCATCCGCAGCTTGAGTCGGTTGTTCAGGTAATATACCAAAACCCCAAGTCATTTGATGATGTTAAGGCTTATTCCTATACCGCAAGCGTTCAGAGTGACGGTGTTTATGCCGAGGAAATTGAAAACGGACTTCGTGTGACCTATGAGTTTGTGGAATATGAGTTTTCGGTTCCTGTTGATTACATAATAGGTGAGGATTCGTTTAAAATTAAGGTAGACCCTAAAAAAATCTCCGAGGGTAAGCTTTTCAAGATGCATTCGGTTGCAATCGCTCCGTTTCTTTGCGGAATGAAGAATGATGCGAAGGATAGCTGGTTATTTATCCCCGATGGCGCAGGTATGGTAATCGAGCCGTTTGTTTCTGACGGTGTTGGCTCTATCGGTCAAAAGTATGTATACGGAAAAGACCTTTCTTATCAATCTTACGGAATGGGTTCTCGCGAGGAACAGATAAATATGCCTGTTTTCGGTGCTAAAAAGGGTGATAACGCAATATTTGCGGTAATTACCTCGGGCGCAGAGGCTGCCGCAATCAACTGGAATGTGGGTTCGGCAAATATCGGCTATTCAACCGTTTATCCTGAATTCAGAATAAGAGGCTTTAACTATATTAAGCGTCCGGAGAACTTTGTAACGACTACAACGCTCAGCGCTTTCAAGATTTTTAGTGACGGAATTGTTACTAAACCTTTGGAAATAGAGTATTATGCCCTTTCGGGCGAGGATGCCGATATAGACGGTATGGCAGATTGCTACCGCGAATATCTTAAAACCTGCGGTCTTGAAAAGAAAGCTTCGGATGAAAAGGATGTAACGCTTAAATATGTAGGCGCGGTAGTTCAGCCTGCATTTGTTCTCGGTGTTCCCTCCGAAAAGCTTTTCCCGCTTACTACTACCGAACAGGCGCTTAAAATGACAAATGAGCTTGCCGATTTGGTAGGAAATAATATCAATGTTCAGCTAACAGGCTTTGGAGAAACAGGTATTGATATCGGTGAGGTTGCAGGCGGCTTTACGGTTGCCGGCAGTCTTGGCGGTGAGGACGGTATGAAAAAGCTTGTTAAAAAATTAAATGCAGATAAAATAAATTCATTTATGGATTTTGATCTGGTTTCATTCAGCGAATCGGGCTCGGGCTTTGATAAATCTTCTGCCGCTGTTTACCACGGCGGTCAGGTTGTAAAGTATACAAGCTTTGATGATGTAAGCAGGGGAGCTAATCAGGATAGATTCTATGTTTTGTCAAGAGATAATCTGTTTAAAGCTTCAGATAAGGTAAAAGAAAATGCCAAGGATATGGGGCTTTCGGGTATTTCTTATGCAACACTATCCAAAACAGTTTATTCGGATTACATAAAGCAAAAGTATTTCATAAGCGGTAATATGGCAGATGATGTTTCAAAAATTTATAAGGATATAGCAAGTAAGGGCTATAAAACCTTATCAAACGGCGCAAATGTTTATGCAGCGATAAGCTCGGATTATATAAATGATGTCCCGTTATATTCTTCCGATTACATTATTTCAAGCTATGATGTACCGTTTTATCAGCTCGTTTTTAAGGGTTACCGTCCTATGAGCTCGGTTTCTTTAAATCTTTGCGTTGATAAGAGTGATGCTTTGCTTCGCTGTGTTGAAAGCGGAATTTCACCGTCATACACCCTTTATTACAACTTTGATAGTGAGCTTGTTACAAGCGAGCGCTCCTTTATCTTCGGTTCTCATTATGAGGGTAATAAAGATGATGTTGTGAAATCTGTAAACAGCGTAAAGAATTATCTTTCAAGTATTAAGGGTGCCCAAATTAAGGATTATATTCGCTTGAGCAAAACAGCTTCTGTAACCTTGTTTGATAACGGCGTTGTAACCGTTGTAAACTATGGCGATGCCGAAATCACAACCGATTACGGTGTTGTTGCACCCAAATCATACATAACAGGGAGGATGAGTTAATGAAACAGCGTAAACCAAAGGGTCTTGAAACGCTAAAGTCCCGTTACGGATTTATATTCATTTCTCCCTGGATTGTGGGAATGGTATTTTTCTTCCTGATGCCAATAATTCAATCGGCATATTTCAGCTTTTCGCATATTTCAATTGACAGCGATGTTACAACAACCTTTTTAGGCTTGGAAAACTTTGATTACATTCTTTATAAGGATACTAAATATATTGATAATTTCGTTTCCGCCCTTACCGATATGTTAATCTCTGTACCGTTCATTCTTGTGGTAAGTCTTATTCTGGCGGTACTACTTAATAACAAATTCCGCGGCAGACTTTTCTTTAGGTCGCTCTACTTTATGCCGGTAATTATCGCAAGCGGTGCGGTGCTTGATTTGTATTTAGGTGCCGCCTCGGCTAATGCTACCGAGGTTGCGGTAAACGATTCGGTATCCTTTGGAATGATAGATTTCTCAAGCGTTATAAGTGCGCTTAATCTTCCAACCTCAATTGAAAGCTATATATCGGTAGCGCTTGATAACCTGTTTATGCTTGTATGGCAAAGCGGTATACAGATAATTCTGTTTATTGCAGGCTTGCAGTCAATTCCGGATTTGCTTTATGAGGTATCAAAGGTTGAGGGTGCAACCAAATGGGAGGAGTTCTGGTTTATAACTCTTCCGATGCTAGGAAGAACTATGTTCTTGGTAATAGTGTTTACAATTGTTGAAAACATCACCAAGAGCAGTAACGAGGTAATAGCTCACGGATATAACTTCTTTAATAACCTTGACTACGGCAAAGGCTCAGCTGCGCTGTGGTTCTACTTCCTTGTGGTAGGCGTTATTATGGGCGTTGTGCTGTTGTTCTACAACAAAGTATTTTTAAAGAGGTGGAGTTAATATGCTGAAAAACAAAGTAGAGTTTAACGGCAATTTAATCCGCCGGAAAGTACCCGCATTTTTAGGCTCAACAGCTCGTATTTTGTTTTTGAGCATTGTGGGTTACATAGTTTTGTATCCTTTGCTTTATATGTTTGTATCGGCAATAAAGGATCAAAATGCATTGCTTGATATGGAGCATATATGGGTGCCTGTAAGCTACAGCTTTAAAAGCTTTGATAAGGTTTATAAGCTTATGAACTTTGGCGATGCTATAAAGCAAACGCTTTTAGTTCAGGTTTTAAGTGCCGCAATAGAGGTTTTTGTTTGTGCATTTGTAGCCTACGGCTTTGCCCGATTTAAGTTCAAGGGTAAACCTGTATTTACATTCTTGCTTATCCTTTCGCTTCTCATTCCTATACAGATGTATAGCTTTTCGATGTCGATAAACTTCAGAAATCTGCATATTTTCAGTACTCCGTTTGTTTATTGGCTGCCCTCGCTTTTCGGCGTTGGTATCAGAAGCGGTATGATAATCTTTATTTATCAGCAGTTCTTTATAGGACTTCCTAAAGAGCTTGAGGATGCGGCGTATATTGACGGCGCAGGTCCTGTTAAAACCTATTTTAAGATTGCGCTTCCGTCTTCAAGCGTGGTTATAACAACCGTTTCGGTGCTCTCGTTTGTATGGCATTGGAATGAATACCACTTGGCAACATTAAGCTTCCTTTCAGAGGATGCGCCCCTTTCGATGGTAATGAACTTCCTTGAAGTTTATTTGAAACAAATTGGTATATATAAAGGCTGGCCTGAATATTCAACCTTGGTTAGTGCGGCTTGTCTTATGTATATTATAATTCCGCTTGTTTTGTATATGATTTTCCAACGCAAATTCGTGCGTTCTATTGACCGTGTTGGTATTACGGGTTAAAAAATCAGGTTATCCAAAGGCGTATATACAAAATAAACAGTTTTAATTTAAAAGGAGGAGTGAAAACTTTTTTAAAAAAATTTACGCAACCCTTAAATTTTTAGAAAGAAGGAAAAATGATGAGAAAAATTATTTCATTAGCATTGGCAGTATGCCTTATCGCTACCTTGTTCTGCTCGGTATCGGTAACAACCTCTGCCGCAACAACAATCAGCGATATAACCGTTGATTTAACCAAGTCTGTACGTGTAGGTGCTGACGGATCAAACCTTTCTATGTCGGCAACCTACGGCGATGACGGAAGTATGGCAGTAACCTTTAGCAACTATGCTAAATCATTTATGGATGGCGATGCTATTAAAACGGGTAATCTTTGGCTCAGCGGTTCTATGTACGCTTTGAAAGATAGCAGTGATAACTTTATCTTTTTGAAAAAGGATAAAGTCTACGCTATAAATGTGATTTATGATGTAACAAGTGTAGGTACATCAGACACCACATACGTTCCGCAGGTTGGTTTAGGTTATAATAACCACTCTTCAAACACCACTCAGGATAACGGAACAATTATGCTTGCCGCAAACAAGCATGCCGCAACCGGTTCTTATTCGCTTTCCGTTACAACAACTGCTACCGCTAATGCTTCTTTGAGATTGTATTTCGGCGGTCACGGTGCTGCTACAATTAAGTCGATTACCATTAAGCAGGCAAGCTATGCTTATGATGTAAAGGCTGCTGATTTAACAAATGTTGCGCCTATCTCTGTATCAAGTGCTTCATACTCAAACTTTGCAGCAGCAACTGAATCTGCTCCCTTGAGTGTAGATGTAAATGCAAATTATAATTATAATCAAACCTTGTTTGACGGTACTAATGCATGGATAAACAACTGGACTGTAATGTATCTTAAAACCTTGATACCGTTAAAGTATGATGCAGAAAATTACGTAGTAATAGATTCTAATAAATCATACAAGATTACAGTTAAGTATAAGGTTACAGCAACTCCTGCAACCGATATCAAGGATTATCCCGAATTAGGTATCGTATACAATAACGGCTATACCTTAACACAGGATAACGGCAGTAAGGTAATTGCCGCACAGCGTATTGCACCTGCAAATGTTGGTGTGGAGCAGACCTTGAGCACCACTTTTGAAGGTTCTAAATACGGTACAGGTCATCCTTTAAGACTTGCTCTTACAGGTAAGGGTAGCTTTGAAATTTCTTCCGTTACAATTGAAGAGTATACAAAGGTTGTTCCTGTAACATTAACAAACAGCGGTATTAAGACTGTTGATATTGCACTTATCGGCGATTTATTACCCACCCCTGTAAAAGATGGTTATACCTTTAAGGGTTGGTTTGATGCAAACGGCATTAAGCACACAAATGTAGAGGGTGCTATTGATGTTACTGCCGCTTGGACAAAGACAGGTAATGTTGACCTTACTGCTTCCGATATGATTTCCGGTACAAAGGCTACCATGACACTTGATGTTCCTACCGATGCCGCTTCCACACTCGGCGTTACAATTCAGGGCTTTAACAGGTTGCTTATGGATGAAAACAATGTAGTAAGAACCGGTATGATATGGACAGGCGGTGCTGCTGTTTCTTTGGAATACAGCAATGACAGCTATGTAGGTCTTGACAGCACTGCAAAGTATGTAGTTAATGTTGAGTATGATGTTACCAATATCGGTACATACGATAAGCAATTCCATCCGCAGATTGCAATTCTTTATAATGTTAATACTTTAACTCAGGATAACGGTCAGTACATTGTTGCCGCTAAAAAGCACAGCGAAACCGTAGATAACGCAAGCATTTCCTGTGTAATTGACGGTGTATCTGCAAAGGCTTTAAGACTTGCTTTTGACGGTCAGGGCTCATTCAGCATTAAGTCTGTAACCGTAACCGAAATTCCTGCAGGCGTAGTTGGTCTTAACACCGTTAAGTATACCGACAGCACCTATTCAACCGATAAGACCGTAATTGCAGAAAACGGAAGCGTGGTAACAGCTACTACCCGTACATTTATGCATAACTTCGGCGGTTGGTTCAATGCAGACGGTGAAAGAGTAACAACCGTTTCCGGTGATATTGCTCTTACTGCAAAATGGTTCAGCAAGTTTGATGTTAATAAGGACGAAAAGACCAATGTAAAGGACCTCGTTCGTATTAAGAAGTCTATCGCTGATGAAACAACCGACCTTCTTTTCGATATCGACCGTGATGATGCAGTTAGTGCAAACGATACTCTCGCTTTGAGAAAAGATATTCTCGGTATACAGCCCGGCGCAATCAACAGCGATAATGTTGCTACTTATGCAGTAACAGCAGGAGCACAGCAGTCTTTTATGACTGCCCATGCGACTAAGTCGCTTGTTGATGCGTTTGACGGATTATTCGGTGTAGATCTTCAAGCTTCAGCAAAAACATCTGCCGAAAATAAAATCGTTGTGGGTATTTCCAATATTGATGAAACCGTTTTAAAGAGCGGCGCTTTGGAAAACCTTATAGGTGTAAACGGTGATGTTTATGGGCTCAATGACTATAAAATATTTTTCAAAGGCAATGACTTATACATCGAAGCAGGCAGTGACTATGCCACTGCATTTGCTGTAAACAAATTTATAGCTACCGTAAAAACATACGGTTATGTTCCCGAAAACTTTAAGCTTTCAGGAACATATAATGGCGAAAAAGCTATACTTGACGGTTATTCCTATGTATGGGGTGACGAGTTTGGCGGCAACGCACTCAACACAACCAACTGGAAAACCGATTTGGAAGCGAAGTACAAATCAAATGTTTGCCCTGCTTATAACGATGATCAGATGAAATCGATTTTCGGTGTAAGCGATACACAGCTTACAATAGCTTATTTCAGCGGAACTTTAACCGTTAGCGGCAGAACCTTCACAAGAAAAAATTTCGGCAGCGAAGATAAAAAATGGAATTTGTGGTGTGAAGAAGCAAACATACAATACAACACGGCGGAAAGCTACAGCGTTGCAAACGGCTTGCTTACAATGAATGCTATGGCAACTGATGACGGTTATTCGGTTAGCAAGCTTATGGCAAATCATAATTTCACATACGGTATAATGGAAGCTCGTATTATGTTAGGCTCTGTAGAGGGCGCTTCGGCAACCTTCTGGGCAAGAAGTAAGGATAAGTCTTACAATATTCCCGTAAATGAATTTGATTTTGTTGAAACCTTTGGTGCTGAAAAGATTAAAGCCAATCTTCATACATGGGAAAATGCAGGAGCGGTGCATACAGACCATGCTATCGGCAGTACGGTTTATCCTGCCGAAGGCGAAAAATTCAGCGATACTTTCCACCACATTGCTTTTGTTTGGACAGATGAAAAGGTTACATTCTATTTAGACGGTGTTGAATATCTTTCACAGGATATTACAGACGGTAAATGGGATGCTTTCAGGGAAGAAACCTTCTTGATTTTGGGTCTCTCTGTTCCGAACGGCGAGTATTTACAGTACTGTGACAATGCAATTGATTACAGTAACTTCAGCGCTTCCCAAAAGGTAGATTATATCCGTGTTTATCAGGTGAATAATAACTTCACTCTTAACTGATAAAACGGAAAACCAAATTTAATAATCCCCGTCTCCCCTTAATGGGGAGGCGGGGAGAAAACTTCGGCTATATTTCAAATATCGGTGTGTAAA
>JAZSKL010000304.1:0-6085 GCA_045534855.1 Acutalibacteraceae bacterium | reverse complement strand
TAAATCGGCAAAAAGTCAATAACTTTTTGCAAAATCAGCATATTTTTCTATAAAATTCGGTTGGATTTCATAGAAAACTTGCAAATACTCTTTTTTTCTCGTATTTTCTCTTAAATACTCGTTTTTTGTGTAAAACGCAATTTTAGTGATTTTTATATATTTTGCACAAATAAAGTAGGTGTAAAAAAGTGATTAAAGATGTAATAATTTTGTTGAAAAATAGCTTATTTAGTGGTACAATGAATTATAATTATACAATTTTTAGGGGGAGGGGTCTTTTTGGCTTTCAAAAAGTGGATAATAGGCACGCCTGATCGCGTACTTGCAAAGCAGCTTGCCGAAGAATGTGATATTGATCCCTTTGCCGCAATGATTGCTACGGTTCGAGGATATACAGACCCGTATGAATTAGAACAGCTTTTTTGCGAAGAGCCTGTTTTAAGCAATCCGTATGAGCTTGCTGATATCGGTCTTGCGGCCGAGCGTATAAATAAAGCACTTGAAAATGATGAGCTTATTGCTGTTTTCGGTGATTATGACTGTGACGGAGTAACAGCTGCCGCTATTGTTTATGATTATCTTGCTTCAAAAAATGCAAGGGTTATTTGTTACATACCCGACCGTCAGGCAGAGGGCTACGGTATGAATATCGGTGCTGTTGATAAGCTTCACGCAAAGGGTGTAGAGCTTATCGTTACGGTTGATAACGGAATAAGCTGTGCTGAAGAAATAGCCTATGCTAAATCCCTTGGTATAGATACAGTTGTTACCGACCATCATCTTCCTCCCGAGGCTTTGCCTGAGGCGGTTGCTGTGGTTGACCCTCACCGTGAGGATTGCCCGAGCAGTTTTAAAGAGATTTGCGGAGCGCAGGTTGCGTTTAATCTTGTTTGTGTTCTTGAGGATAAAGAGCCTGAGCAGATGATTAACCGTTACGGTGATTTGCTTTGTATTGCAACAGTCGGCGATGTTATGCCGCTTATATATGAAAACCGCAGTATCGTGCGTGAGGGAATAAAGAAAATAAAAGCATCTCCGCGTATTGGAGTTTCTGCGCTTATAAATGTTGCAGGTATTGACCGCAATAATATAAGTGCGGGAAGCGTTTCGTTCGGTTTGGTTCCTCGTATAAATGCGGCAGGCAGAATGGGCTCTGCCGAGCGCGCTTTTAAGCTTCTTGTAAGCGATAATATGATGGAGGCACTCGCTATTGCTAATGAAATTGATGCCGAAAATGCCGCACGTCAGCAAACCGAACAGCGTATAACTACGGAAGCTTGTGCTCTTATTGAGAAAAACGGTTATAATTATGACCGAGTTATTGTGGTTTCGGGTGAGGGCTGGCATTCGGGAGTTGTTGGAATAGTTGCTTCAAGAATAACCGAAAAGTACGGTAAGCCTGCAATAGTTCTCGCATCAGACGGTGATGTAGCTCACGGCTCGGGACGCAGTATTTCAGGATTTTCTCTATATAATGCAATCAGCTTTTGCGGTGAAATATTGCAGAAATTCGGCGGTCATGAGCTTGCGGCAGGTCTTAGTATCGGCAGTGATAAAATTGATGATTTTCGCTGTATGATAAATGAATATGCCCAAAAGCAGGAGATTTGTCCTGCTCATATAAATATTGATTTAAGGCTTAATCCTGCGGCTATGAATATTGATATGGCGGAGGCTTTAAAAGAGCTTGAACCTTTCGGAATGGGAAATCCCACTCCGCTTTTCGGTCTTTTTGGTGTTAAGCTTGATAAGATAAGTGCTATTGGTAACGGTAAGCATTTAAAACTGCTGTTTTCGCGTGACGAAACTATTTTTCAGGCGCTTCTTTTCGGTGTTACACCGCAGCAGTTCTGTTTTGAAACGGGAGATATTCTTGACCTTGCCGTGGTTCTTGATACCAATGTTTATCAGGGGGTATGCTCGCTTTCGGTTCAGATAAAGGCTTTGAGAATGTCGGGTACGGATGATGATGCTTTATTTGCTTCGCTTTATGCGTATCACGATTATCTATCGAATCGCAAAACAGATAAAAATATGCTTTCGGTAACACGTGAGCAGGTGGGCGAGGTTTACCGTTCTATAAGCAAATCACCCGTATCAAAGCAAAGAGTTGAATATATTTTTCTTTCAACACTCGGGTATGCTAAAGCTATGGTAGCGGTTGATATTCTATGCGAATTGGGACTTGTTAAAAACGAAAACGGAAAGCTTTCGGCAATAAACGGTGCTAAAAGTAATATTCTTAATTCTACTATATATCAGAATTTAACCGTTGGGGAGGGAAATTGATGAATCAGCAACAAACTAATGATTTTAACGAGCTTTTAATGCATCTTGAAAAATCGGGAACAGGATACGACAAGGAGCTTATTGAAAAGGCGTTTGAGCTTTGCGTAACAGCTCACGAGGGGCAGAAAAGACTTACAAATGAGGATTACTATATTCATCCGTTTAATGTTGCTAAAATTATAATTTCCCTCGGTATGGACAGTCAGTCTATCGCGGCATCTCTTTTACACGATGTTGTAGAGGATACCGAATATTCGCTTGATTACATTAAAAAAGAGTTTGGTGACGATGTTGCTTTTTTGGTTGACGGAGTTACTAAGATCGGTCGTCTTTCCTTTACCTCTAAAGAGCAACAGCAGGCAGAAAGCCTTAGGAAAATGCTTATTGCAATGGGGAGAGATATCAGGGTTATTGTTATAAAGCTTGCCGACCGTTTGCATAATATGCGTACTCTTGATGTGAAACCGGACCAGAAGCAGAGAGATACCTCACTTGAAACACTGGAGGTTTATGCGCCTATTGCGCACCGTCTTGGTATTCGTCCTGTTAAAGAAGAGCTTGAGGATTTATCCATAAAGCATCTTGACCCGATAGCCTATGCTGAAATTGAGTCACTTTTAAAGGTTAAAACAAATGAACGTGAGCGTATTCTTAATGATATCCGTTCTCGTATTGAAGAACGACTTGGAAGCGTTATGCCGGATGTTAAAATGTCGTTCCAGTCGCGTGTTAAATCTATACACGGTATTTACCGTAAAATGTATCTGCAAGGCAGGGATTTTGACGAGATTTATGATGTTTATGCTATCCGTATAATTACCGATACCGTAGCCGATTGCTATAATATTCTCGGTATAATGCATGATATGTTCCGTCCTATTCCTAACCGTTTTAAGGACTATATTTCAACCCCGAAGCCTAATATGTATCAGTCACTTCATACCACCGTGTTAAGCCGTGAGGGTGTTCCTTTTGAAATACAGATACGTACCTTTGAGATGCACCATACCGCAGAGTTCGGTATCGCGGCGCATTGGAAGTATAAAGAGGGAATAACCGGCAACGATAAGGGAATGGAAGAACGCCTTGCCTGGATCAGGCAGATTCTTGAAAGTCAGGATGATGCAGGCGATGCTTCCGAGCTTGTTCGTACCATTAAGGTTGACCTTGCGGAGGAGGATGTATTTGCCGTTACTCCAAAGGGTGATGTTATAAATCTTCCGGTTGGCTCAACTATTATTGACTTTGCTTTTGCAATACATTCCGCAGTAGGCGTTAAAATGCTCGGTGCAAAGGTTGACGGCAGAATGGTGCCGATAAACCACGTTATAAAAACCGGTGAGGTAATTGAGATACTTACAACCAATCAGGCAGGTCACGGACCCAGTCGAGATTGGATGAATATTGCGGTTACCAATCAGGCAAAGGCAAAAATCCGTTCTTGGTTTAAAAAGGAAAGAAGAAGTGAAAATATCGCCGCAGGTAAGCTTGAGGTTGAGCGTGAATTTAAACGCAATAACTTAACCTTATCGGATGCGGATTATAATGAGTTTATAAATGAAACCGCTAAAAGATTGCGCTGTATTGATGCAGATGATTTTTATGCGGCTATAGGCTATGGCGGTATAAGCCTTTCAAAAATTATGCCGCGTATTCGCGAGGAGTATAATAAGCGTAATGCCGCGTTAAGACCCGCAAAGGTAGAAACAGTTGTAACTCCGCATAAGCATTCGCCTGAGGGTGTTGCGGTTGAGGGAATTGATAATTGCCTTATAAAGCTTTCAAAATGCTGTGCTCCTCTTCCCGGTGACGAAATAATAGGCTACATTACCCGTGGTCACGGTGTATCCATACACAAGCGTGATTGCAATAACGTGCCGCGTGATATAACAACTTCTCCCGAGCCGGAGCGTTGGATAAATGCTCATTGGGAAAATCAGCATGCCGAAAGCTTTGTTTCAACACTTCAGGTTTCGGCGATTGACCGTGACGGATTAGTAGTGGATATTTTAACCGCAGTACAGGGAATGCGTGTGCCGGTTCATTCCATAAATGCGCGTCAGGTTAAAAGCGGAAACTGCATTACGGTTATGTCGGTAAGCACCGAGGGTGTAGAGCATCTACGCAGTATTATTGCAAGAATTGAAAAATTGCCGGGTGTATTTAACGTAGAAAGGATAAATCAGTAAATGAAGGCTGTTATTCAGCGTGTTTCTTCTGCTAATGTAAGTGTTGGCGGTAAGATTGTAGGCGAATGTAATAAGGGATATATGATACTTTTAGGGGTGCAATCGGATGATACCGAGCGTGACCTTGAAACACTTATCAAAAAGGTTGTAAATCTTCGTATATTTGAGGATAACGATGAAAAGATGAACCTTTCTTTGCTTGATATTGATGGTGAGGTGCTTTGTATTTCACAGTTTACTTTGTGTGCGGATACAAAAAAAGGCAACCGCCCGTCTTTTATAGGGGCTATGCATCCCGATAAAGCAAGTGAGCTTTATGACCGATTTTGCGATGGGTTAAAACAAAATGGAGTTAAAAGAGTTGAAAAGGGGATTTTCGGTGCTGATATGCAGGTTAGCCTTGTTAATGACGGTCCTGTTACTATAATTTTAGATACCGAATTGTGGTGTAAGCGTGAAAATTGATGTTCTTTCTGTCGGGGCATTGGGGACTAATTGTTACCTTGTTTCCTCCGATAATGCGGCAATTGTTATAGATCCCGGTGATATTTCATATACCGCCGAAAAATTCTTAAATGAAAATAGTGATAAAGAGCGTTTGATACTTTTAACACACTGCCATTTTGACCATATCGGCGGTGCTTTGTGGTTAAGGGAACAAACAGGTGTTGAAATTGCTATCGGTGAGGGTGATGCTTATGCGCTTGCTTCTCCTTATGCAAATCTTTCCGAGAATTTCGGTTTGGAATTAGAGCCGTTTTATGCCGATACCGTGGTTTTAGACGGAGAGGAGCTTAAAATCGGTGATGTTACCTTTAATGTACTTAAAACTCCGGGTCATAGCTAGGGGGATTGTTGCTACCTTTGCGGTGATACGCTGTTTAGCGGAGATATTCTGTTTTATGAGTCGATAGGAAGAACTGATTTTCCGAACGGCAATATCGCAAAGATGCGTAATTCACTTTCGCGCCTTTTATCACTTCCCGACAATGTAAAGGTATACCCCGGTCACGGACAGGCTACAACAATTGGTCACGAGCGGAAAAATAATCCGTTTATAATAGTGTGAGTGTTATGAATTTATGTAATATAGGTCACAGTTTTGTTTACGAGCTTGAAAAGCTCATAAGAATATTTTTACCGTTTGAGAAAATTAAAATGCTTGACAGCGAGGAAGAGGATATCCGCTATGCCGTAGCAAGCCGTGAAATATCGGGCGATAACTGCCTGCTTTTTGTAAAGCTTTCTATTGACGGTGTTACAATATCTAAAAGCGAAGAAATTTCTGCTTCTTCGGAAGATTTTGAAAAGCTTTGCGAGAGGCGTCTTGCGGTATTGCTGTTTGAATGTTTTGTGGAGCTTACCGATTATAAGCCTGAATGGGGAATACTAACGGGTGTTCGCCCTGCAAAATTATACTCAAGACTTTGCGCATCTTTAGGAAAAGCAGAAGCCGAGAAGTATTTTACGGAAGAATTAAAGGTATCAGAAAATAAGATTTCACTTTGTGCCGAATCTGTTTGCGGTGAGGAGAGTATAATCGCTCTTTCAAAGCCACAGTCTTTCAGTCTTTATATTTCGGTGCCTTTTTGCCCTACTCGCTGTTC
>JAZSKL010000231.1:0-4971 GCA_045534855.1 Acutalibacteraceae bacterium | reverse complement strand
TATCCGAAATATCATATACCCATAGCGCAAACGGTATTGCAACGAGAATGGCTGATATTATAACCATAACTCCTTTTCTTGCGAGAGAAAAGGCAAGAGCAAGGATTGCACCTATTGCAATAACCGCAAGCATTCCTACATAAACAAGACCTTCTTCTTCATCATCTTCCATTTCAAGCTCGGTATATTTTACAATGCTTATGTTTTCCTGATCGTCCGGTGCATAAGATGCTAAACTGGATTTAACTGTAAGAATAGGGCAGAATATTGAAACAATAACCATAATTGCGCCGATAAGACATATAATGAACGGAAGCGTTGTGTTAGCCTTCGGCTTTTGTAAAGGATTGGGTGCATACGGTTGTTGGTATACAGGTTGTTGATATACCGGCTGTTGGTATACAGGTTGTTGTTGCTGATAAGCGGGCTGCTGATAAACAGGAGGTTGATTATAAACAGGCTCCTGTGGTGCAGGGGTTGGCTCAACCGGTGCAGAGTTAAGCACAGTTGTAGCTCCTGCTTCGGTGTTTGATTTAAGCTGTGTATTGCAAGCACAGCAATTGGTTGCGTTATCGTCATTTAATTGACCGCAGTTTGGACAGAACATAAAATTCGCTCCTTATATATTTATTTGGTTATATTATGCAATAAATATTGCGATTTGTCAATTAGTATAATTGTAAATATTATGTACATATTTTTATTTAATAGGAGCACAATATAAAATGATTGACAAATTAAAACTATAATGTTATAATTTTCATATATTATAAAAGCTTTGATGGAGAAAAGTACCTTTACCTTTGGTGCTCAGTGAGCCGCAGATAGTGTGAATGCGGACATACGGGTTTTGGGAAGAACACTTCGTAGCTGCAATCTGAACGCTTTTAATTTTAAAGTCAGTAGGTGCGCCGCGTCCGGCACGTTAAGTCGGTACGGCTGTCAGGCCGGAAAGGGATCGCTTTATGCGATAAATTAGGTGGTACCGCGGATTCGAGCGCCGATTCGTCCTATGTTTAAGGGATATCGGCGCCTATTTTATTTTTAGGAGTGTTTTTTATGAAGCATATTGACATTGTTGATCTCTTTAAAAATCCTGATTTAGTTGATACCGATATTACGGTTTGCGGTTGGGTGCGTACTTCGCGTGATTCTAAAAATATGGCTTTTTTGGAGCTTAATGACGGTACAACTCTCAAACATCTTCAGATAGTTATTGATAAGGCTGTAATAAGCGACCTTTCTGAATGTATGAAGCTCGGTACTTCACTTTGCGTTAAAGGTAAGCTCGTAAAGTCGGTTGTTGCGGCTGATTCTGTTGAGGTTAATGCTTCTTCAATTGAGGTTTTGGGCGTTTGTCCCGGTGATTATCCGTTGCAGAAAAAGCGTCATACTATGGAATATCTGCGTACAATGCCTGCTCTTCGTGTTCGTACTAACACATTTAATGCGGTATTCCGTGCGCGTTCTGTAATTTCTGCCGCTATACACGAATTTTTCCAGAACCGCCATTTCACATACGTTCATACACCTCTTATCACAGCAAGTGACTGCGAGGGTGCAGGTGAAATGTTTAAGGTGACAACAATTGGATACAGTAATGAATATAAGTCCGAAGAAGAGTATAACGAGGCAGACTTTTTCGGTCGCCGTGCGGCTCTTTCGGTTTCGGGTCAGCTTGAGGGTGAGGTTGCCGCAATGGCGTTTGGTAAAATCTATACCTTCGGTCCTTCGTTCCGTGCAGAAAAGAGTAATACTCCGCGTCACGTTGCTGAGTTCTGGCACGTTGAGCCGGAGGTTGCTTTTGCCCAACTTCCCGATATTATTGAAATCGCAGAAGACCTTATTAAGTATATAATCAATGCCGTTCTTGAAAAATGCCCTGAAGAGCTTAAATTCTTTGATGCTCATTTTGAAAAGGGTCTTATTGAAAAGCTTAAGAGCGTTGCCGAGAATGATTTTGCTGTTATGACCTATACCGAGGCTATTGAGCACCTCAAAAAGGCTGATGTTAAGTTCCAGTATCCTGTTGAATGGGGCTGTGACCTTATGACCGAGCATGAGCGTTATATCACCGAAGAGGTTTGCAAAAAGCCGGTATTCTTAACCGATTATCCGAAGGAAATCAAATCTTTCTATATGAAGCAAAATGCTGACGGTAAAACCGTTGCCGCAACCGACCTTTTAGTTCCCGGTGTTGGTGAAATTATCGGTTGCAGTGAGCGTGAGGCTGACCTTGATAAGCTTCTTGACGCTATGAAGATACGTAATATGTCTTTAGAGGAATATAACGATTATATTTCGCTTCGCCGTTTCGGCTCTGTTCCACACAGCGGCTTCGGTTTGGGACTTGAGCGTATCATTATGTATGTTACAGGTATGCAGAATATCCGTGACGTTATACTTTACCCCCGTACAGTAGGTACAATTTCTTAATCACTTGTTAAAGGAGGTATTTTTATGAAAAAATACACGCCCTTAATGGATGTATTCACCACCCAGAAGGCTATTGCCGAGCTTCGCAGAAGCTTCGAACAAAAGCTCGCCGATGCTCTTTGCTTAATAAGGGTTTCTGCACCGCTTTTTGTGAGAACCGATAGCGGAATCAATGATGACCTTAACGGTGTTGAGCGTCCGGTAAGCTTTGATATTCTTCAAACAGGCGAAGAGGTTGAGGTTGTTCACAGCCTTGCAAAATGGAAGCGTAAAGCACTTGGCGATTACGGTTTCGGGATGCATACAGGTCTTTATACCAATATGAACGCTATAAGACGTGATGAAATGTGCGACAGCATACATTCACTTTATGTTGACCAGTGGGATTGGGAAAAGGTTATCAGTGCAGAGGATAGAAATGAAGAGTATTTAAAGGATACTGTTCGCCGTATATATAAAGCGGTTATTGATTGTGCGGATGAGCTTGAAAAGGATTATCCGGTTCTTAAAAATGATCTTCCGCGTGAGATTGCTTTTGTTACAACCTACGAGTTGGAGGAAAGGTATCCGAATCTTAATTCAAAGGAGCGAGAGGATGCCGCAGCAAAGGAATATGGTGCGGTTTTCCTTATGCAGATAGGTGATAAGCTTAAAAGCGGTAAGAAGCATGACGGCAGAGCTCCTGATTATGATGATTGGAAGCTTAACGGTGATATTCTTGTTTATAATAATGTGCTTGAAAGAGCTTTTGAGATTTCGTCAATGGGTATTCGCGTAGATAAAGAAAGTCTTCTTTATCAGTTAGAGACCGAAAATGCAAATGATCGCCTCAAATTCCCATATCATAAAGCCCTTGTAAATGACGAACTCCCGCTTTCAATAGGCGGCGGCATAGGTCAGTCAAGACTTTGTATGTTATTGCTTAAAAAAGCTCATATCGGTGAGGTTCATTGTTCTGTATGGCCACAGTCCGAAATAGAACGCTGTCGTGAAATGGGTGCTGTTTTACTTTAATGAATACCTTTGAAAAGATATACGAACAGGTAAAGCGTATACCTTACGGACGGGTTGCTACCTACGGGCAGATAGCTCTTATGGCGGGAAATCCCCGTTGGTCGCAGGTTGTAGGTTATGCTTTACACGTAAATCCCGATCCCGAAAACATCAAATGCTATCGCGTTGTAAACCGATTCGGTGAATTGAGCGAAGCATTTGCCTTTGGTGGAAAAGAGGCTCACGCCGCACTTTTGCGTGCCGAGGGGATAGAGGTTGTTGATGGTAGGGTGGATCTTAAAAAATACGGTATTACACCACAAGATGTTTTATAAAAAGGAGAATTAAAATGCTTGAAAAAAAGCTTCTTCTTGACCATTATGATAAGGTTAAAAAGTTTGTAGAGGTTGCCTGCTCAAAGGATTATGATATTGAGCTTTTATCGGGTAAATATGTTGTTAACGCCAAGTCAATTATGGGTGT
The DNA here is from genome assembly GCA_045534855.1 of Acutalibacteraceae bacterium. Classification (GTDB taxonomy): domain Bacteria; phylum Bacillota; class Clostridia; order Oscillospirales; family Acutalibacteraceae; genus UBA737. The sequence goes on along the minus strand of JAZSKL010000231.1, from coordinate 1,059 downwards.
TTTCAGTCTTGACCTTACCCGTCCCGTTACAATGGTTGCCCATTGTGATATGGTAGCCGATATAATGCGTCAGATTAAACCGTTTTTATATGAGGAAATATAAAATTAAAATCCGTACAGCATTTTTATGGATGCTGTACGGATTTTTTTCTATAATGGTTATAACGCTATTTTTCGGTTTGAATTGCGGTAATTAGTTGGTGTTTGCCCGCATTCGGATTTAAATGCGCGACAAAAATGATGTATACTTGTAAAACCGCATTCTAATGCTATTTGAGTTATAGTTTTGTTGCTTTGGCTTAAAATCTGTTTTGCTTTTTGTATTCTCAAATTGAGTATATACTGCTTCGGCGATGTACCGAACTGCTCTTTGAAAAGCCGTCTCATATAAACCTCGCTTATGTTAAGCAGAGAAGCAAGTAAATCGTTAGAAAGCTGTGGGTCACCGTAGTGCTTTTCAATGTAGCTTAAAATAGGCGTCAAGCTATTGTTTTGTTCTAAATTCTCGGTGAAAAGTCGGTTTAAAATCTGATAAAATGAGGTCATTTCTTTTAAATGACGGTCGGGAAAAAGAGAAAGTTCTTTAAGTTTTTCGAAATCTTTTATATAACTTTCGGGATTTTTCAGTTTGATGCGTAAAAATTCTTTTGGTTGAAAATTGAGTGTTGTTTTAAAGTTTATAAGGGGAAATTCACCTGTTTTGTCACCGATAAGTGTATACGATGCGCCTTTTGGCAGAATGATTGCGTATTGCGGGTCGGAAATAATTCTTTTTCCGTTATGGTAATAGCTTATCTGACCGCTTTTGCAAAATGACAATCCAAAGCAACTTCGGTATTTCATTTTATAAATACGGCCCTTATTAGAGTAAATTGTTTCTATATTACCGATTGATGTAACAGTAATTGTGTTCAAGCTGTTCATATTATCACCTTTTGTATTTTAAGCGATTATCGCAATTTTTTCAAGTGTTTTTTTATTGTTTTGTATCGGAAATGTTAAATATAATCGGTTTTGTGTATTTATTTTAAGCTGTGGTTGTTATATAATCGTAGAGGT
>JAZSKL010000230.1:0-2536 GCA_045534855.1 Acutalibacteraceae bacterium | reverse complement strand
AATAAATAAGCGTTACAAATATGATATCTCTCCTCAATGTAATCCAAATGCTGTTGTTCAGGGCGAAAAATACCGTTTCACCATACTGACTCCGTCTATTATACGTATGGAGTATAACGAAAACGGTGTTTTTGAAGACAGAGCAACACAGGTTATCATAAACCGTAACCTTGAAGTTCCCGAATTTACCGTTAAAAAAGACGGTGATACCATCAAGATTTTTACCGAGCACGTTGAGCTTACATATCATACTCAGTTTCCGTTTTGCGAAGCGAGCCTTACTGCCCGTTTTTACGGCGAATGGGGCGGCAACACCCATACTTGGAGATATAAAAACACCACCGTTCCTTACGGTGGCAAAATACAAAACTATTGGGGTACAATACGCTCTTTAGATGATTTTGACGGCCCTGTTCCGCTTGAAAAAGGACTTATGGGTCCAACCTTTACCGAATGGGATGACAGTAAATCCATGATTCTTGCCGAGGACGGTTGGTTTGAGGAACGTCCCGATGATGCGATTGATATTTATTTATTCGCATACAGCTTCAGGCACACAGCTTTACTTGATGATTTCCTTAAAATTTCAGGTAAAATTCCTATGCTTCCAAGATACGCATTAGGAAACTGGTGGAGCAGATATTACAACTACACCGACAAAGAATACAAAGCGCTTATGGAAAAATTCGAGGAAAGAAACATTCCATTTACGGTTGCCTGCCTTGATATGGATTGGCACATCACCGATATTGATATTAAATACGGTACAGGCTGGTCAGGTTATACCTGGAACAAAGAACTTTTCCCCGACCATAAAGAATTCCTCAAATGGCTCAAGGAACGCCGTTACAGAGTAATGCTTAATATACACGACCGCGAGGGTGTAACACCCTATGAGGACGGTTATCTTGGAATGGCAAAGCAGCTCGGAAATATAGATATTGAAAACGGACAAAAAATCAACTTCGATTTTGGAAGCCCCGAATTTGTTGAAGCATATTTTGAAAATTTGCGCCATAAATCCGAGGATGAAGGCGTAGATTTCTGGTGGTATGACGGATTTCCGGAAAATATGAGCGCCTTTATCAAAGCGGATATGCCGTTTATGATAAACCATTTTAACTATGTTGACACCGAGCGCAACGGAAACCGTGGAATGCTTCTTTCGAGAAGAAGCGGTATGGGTGGTCACCGTTACGGAATAGGATTTTCAGGTGATACCAAGCCGACTTGGGAAATGCTTGACTTCCAGCCATATTTTACATCAACCGCTGCAAATGTTGGCTTTGGTTGGTGGAGTCATGATATTGGCGGATTTATGAACGGTATCCGCGATGATGAACTTATGGTTCGTTGGGAGCAGTTCGGCGTATTCTCACCTATCAACCGTATTCATTGCACAAACAATCCGTTTATGAGCAAAGAGCCTTGGAATTTCAATGAAATTGCCGAAAAAGTACTTGTAAGGTTTATGCAGTTACGTCATGAGCTTATCCCTTATATTTACACAATGAATTATAAGTGCTGGGCAGATAATATTACACTTGTGCGTCCGCTTTACTATTATGAGCCTAACCACGGTTGTCCGAATGAATACTTCTTCGGCGATGATTTGGTAGTAGCACCTATTACATCACCATCCGATAAATCTACTCTTATGGGCAAATCAAGAATGTTTATGCCTAAAGGCACTTGGTTTGATTTCTTTAACGGTCGTAAATATGCAGGTGAACGCAACTACACCGTTTACAGAGATATTTACAACATTCCTGTTTTCGCAAGAGCCGGTGCTATTATTCCGCAGGCGGTGCTTTGCGGAAATGATGTTTCTAACCCCGAGCATCTTAAAATTGATATATTCCCAGATGACAGCGGAAGCTTTACTCTTTACGAAGATGACGGTATTTCACTAAAATACAAAGACGGTGATTGCGTTACAACAAAAATGGATTGGGAATGGTCTGAAAATCCCGTATTTACTGTAAACGCGCCAAATGGAAACCTTTCTTATATTCCTGAAAAACGTGATTATACACTTCGTTTCCGTAAGATAAACGAATGCAGCGGAATTTCGGTTACAGTAAACGAAATAGACGCTGAATACACCTTCAGTTACGAGGACGAAACGCTTATAATTACAGTAAAAGATGTAGATGGCGAGCTCAAAGTAAGGTTTATCGATGAGGTTTATACCCTTAAAAACAACTACCGAAAAGAGGTTGACGATTTGCTTATGAAGATGCAGATGTCAAATGCCGATAAATGGCACATAAGCAAATTGATGCACCGCGAAGATAACCCGAGTATAGTGCTTAACGAGATTAACTACAACGAAAAGTACGATATAAATGTGCGTGAGGCATTAACCGAAATTTTACTTGCCGAAGGTGAGTTTTAAGTAAATTTATTGCAAACATAAAACACGTGGAAAAGCAAAAATACGAGCTTTTTCCACGTGTTTTTAATTTGTACTTATTTGTGCTAATTGGCTTTTAAATTTTTTTACAGCACCTTTTTATTTTGCAATCGCATACAT
>JAZSKL010000163.1:0-6834 GCA_045534855.1 Acutalibacteraceae bacterium | reverse complement strand
ATCGTTTAATTGTCCTTGATTCTTGGATTTCTCTTAAGAATCGTCGGGTCCTTATTATTGTCGTTGTTTAATTTTCAAGGTCCGTTTTCGTGCCCCGCTTCCGCAGAGCGCCTGATTATAATACCACAACCTTTACCCTTTGTCAACACTTTTTTTCAATTTTTTTAAAAAATTTTTTCGATTGTGTTTTACGCCTTTCGCTCCACACCACATCTTGGGGTTTTAACCGCTATTCAGCCACTTTTACCGAAAATTTATTTTCCTTTTTATTTACTTTTTCAGCCGTTTTTCTGCTTTTTTAAAAAAATTTTTATTTTATTTTTAAAAGTTTGAGAATTTATTTGAATTAAAAAAGCGTGGAAACACGCTTAAAATAATAATAATAGGGAACAGATTTATATAATAAAAGGGATGATGCGAGCATCATCCCTTACGGTATGTCATTTATGTTCCTTTTCAAGATGCTTTTTTATAGCTGCAAGTGATTCATCGCTTATAGCGTGTTCCATTTTGCAAGCATCTTCGGTTGCGGTTTCGAAACTTACGCCAATGCTTACAAGCATTTGTGTTAAAACATTATGGCGCTCATAAATTTTTTCTGCAACCTCACGTCCCTCTTCTGTAAGTGCAAGATATCCATCCTTATCAACGGTTACATATCCTCCGCTTTTCAAAAGTCCTATTGCTCGGCTCACACTTGGTTTTGAAAAGCCCATATATTCACCGACATCGATAGAACGAACATCTGATTTCTTTTTAGTCAGGACAAGTATAGTTTCGAGATACATCTCGCCCGATTCCTGCAAGTGCATAAAATCACTCCTAAATTAAATGATTGTTACAGCAGTACACCGCTGACAAAAATTTCTATACCTATAGCTATAAGTATTATTCCGCCGAGAATATTCGCTTTTCCCGAAAGCCCCGAACCGAACTTCTTTCCTACCATAACGCCAATCATACATAAAACATATGTAACCAAAGCGATAATTAAAGCACAAATGCTTGCATGAAACAAATCATAATTGGCAATGGTAAAGCCTACCGACAAAGCATCGATAGAGGTTGCAACACCCTGCATCATAAGTGTGAAAAAGCCGAGTTTATTCCCTTCGCAAGAGGATTCTTCATTTTTAATGCCCTCATAAAGCATCTTTCCGCCGATATAGCCAAGAAGTGCAATGGCGATAAACGGAATACATTTTTCAAAGCTTTCAAAAAGCGTAACAATGGTTTGTACACAAATCCAGCCTGTAAGCGGCATAATTGCCTGAAAGAATGCAAATGTGCCTGCAATGAGAATCATTTTACGCCTACGCATACAGCTGTTAGACAGACCGTTTACCATAGAAACCGAAAAAGCATCCATTGCAAGACCTGCACCTAATAAAATACTTTTAATAACAAACGCCATTACAAATACCCTTTACGATATTAAATTTCTCCCGCAATGCACCTTTTAATATGAACAAGGTCGCGAACATTAACAACTAAATCACCGTTTACATCAAACAAAGCGGCATTGTATAAATCTTCGCAAATTCCGAGAATATGTTTTCTTATATTAAGGATAGCCTGTGCCACATTGTGATCATTGGCGGTTAAAAGCGGTAAATGATCGACATAAAGATTTTGGGTAGAACTAGGAGTGGAACCGACATACAGTTTTACATGACCTTTACCATCAATAGCGCTATGATATATATACTCATCAAAATCATAGGTTGCTACAATACCGACATTTGCAGTTTCGCCGTTTATCTCACAATACCAGACAGAATCTGCAGTATTGCCGTACAACACATTACCTATACCGAAAAATCCACTGTAATATCCCGGATAATATGATGAATGTTGTTCATTAGCCCACCAAGCGCTTTCAGGCAGAGTTGCTACCTTTTGATACGATTTCATATCTTCTGAAACTCTTACGACAGAAGCGTCTGCGGTAGCATCACCTTTTTCGGTTTTTACCGAAACCATATAAAGAGAATCACCGACAGCAAGAATAGGATTATTGTAGCCGTACCAAACATACTCATCTGTTTCAAAGCGTTTAGAATCTGCCACTATATCATTTTCGCCCGGTATTTTCCAGTCATCGCGCAACACAATAAACTTATTACCGCTTGAATCTACTGCGTATGCAGGTGTTGAAGCAATCAATGTTTCTGAACTCAAAAGGAAAAATTCGTGCGAAACCATATCGGCATATAGGGTATCGTCCCAAGTAAGGTCAAGATGATAATACTCACCGTCAAGCTTAACAACATTCCAAGTATGATTTTGATTTCGGCTTGTTGCATTATGACATTCTATTCCGACTTTTTGCATAACAGCTTCAAAAAGCAGAGTATATGCCTGACACACGCCTGCGTGCTCTGTAAGCATTGTATAAACATCGAAATTTGAAAGGCTGTTATCGTATTCAGCCTCCATATCAATCAAATCATGCACATACAAAACCTTTTGAAGGTCGGTAAAACTTGCAGGCACAGCGCTTACGATAATATCAACCATACGCTCATATTCATAAGAAGCCTTGGTTTTTTCTTCTTTTGTCATTGTATATTGCGGTATAAGTGAATAAATCTGTCCGTTAGGGTAGTTTTTGTATTCATACCTATTGCCAACAAAGAACAATTCGGGATAATCAAGTGCTACCGCTTCAAAAATATTATAAAGCTCTTGCGCATTGATATTATAACTTTCAAGAACGATTTCTTCACTCATTTTTGCACATTGCTGTGCAATATAAGATTCTATATTATGATAATCTAAACTTTGAGATGCTACACCCTTTGAAAGGCTATAGGTTTGCGCCGACTCGTATTGCTTAATCACTCCGTAATTAACCTCAAGCTCGCTTTCGGCGGAAACCGAGAAAACAGAAAACATAAATATAACAGATAAAATTACAGCCACTAACTTTTTCATATAAAACCCTCTTTCTTTTTTAAACTACAAAGCAAATACAAAGAATTATTGCTAAAACTGCAAGAACACAAATTATTATATATATATATGAAGGAATTGAATCAAAAATAATACCGAATATTCCCTTTTGTTCCTTTGAACCCACCAGATAATCATGCACCGTTTCTCCGGAAGCTTCTTCCTCTTTAACATCTTCTAAAAGCTCATCCGCACCAATTTGCTCATCCGGTTCGGTTATAGTTGGATTTTTCTCCTCTTGTGGTTCATTTTCTTCCGGCACTTCAGGTGGCAGTTCAAGCGGTTCCCAAGAGTTAGGAGCTAAAACCGTACCAACCTTATTTTCAAATCCATTTCCCTTTGCATCATATTCGGTAAATAAAACCTTATTTGCTGTAGCATCACATCTTATACAATGGCGGGACATAACACCTTCTTTTTGCGCGGTGGCTACAGTATCAATCGTCCAATTAACATCATATTCATGACCGATGCTTTCGGTTTCACGGGTTTCAGTATGACCACAGGTTTTACAGCTCCGGCTTTCAACGCCTACGCTTTTACATCCCGCCGGAACAACATCCTCAAATGCTGAAAACTTATGCTTACAGTTTGTTCCGTCATAATTTATTTTGAGGCTTCCGGGGATTGCTTTAGCCAAAAGCTTATCACCCGACATATTAGCAAACGAACCTTTTAAGCTTTCGTTACTGCGGTGACTCTTTATAGTTACCGGATATTCGCCAACCTGTGCCCCATCTTTAACCTTAAAGCCCATTCCGAAAAGCGTACCGTCCTGCGTCATATCACCTCCACAGTAAACAACGCTTACATAACCATCATGCTCGGCAAGGGTATCCTCTTTCAAAAGACCGTTGTAATACCCTGTATATTCCATAACCGATTTATCATAATGGAAAGTAATTGTAACCGCAGCTATTGCAGGATTATTTACAACATCAACATTAAAAACAATTTCATCGCCGGGTACAGCGGTAACGGTTGATATTACTACATCAAATGTTTTTTCACCTGCGGCAACAGCCGGCACACAAAAAACGGAAGAAAAAACTACAACAAGCATAAACCAAACGGCTACTATTCGTTTTATATGCATTTATTAACTTTCCTTTCAATATATAATACCAATATATAATATAACATTTCTTTATTACATTGTCAAATCCCAAAAAATGTTGCAAATCCAAAATACATTTTACCTGTTTTACAGTAAGTTAACTATACATATTATAATATTGCTTTTTGATAGCGGTAGTGGTATACTGAAACCAACAATGACGGCGTTTATTTTTTACAAATATATTATGCTTTGGGGGATTTTTATAAATGAAAATCAAAAAACTTTTGGCACTTATTGTGTCGATTGCTTTGTTGTGCGGTGTGTTGCCTTTAGGCTCAATATCTGCAAATGCAGCAACAGATGGCTATTATACATATACCGTAACAGATGGTGAAGCAACAATAACCGGTTTATCAAATGGTTATATGTGGGGAAATGTAACCTTTCCCTCAACTTTGGGAGATTATCCTGTAACAAGTATAGGTAGTTCTGCGTTTTCCTGGTGCACTGAACTTAAAAGCGTAACTATACCTGATAGTGTAATAAATATAGGCCATAAAGCGTTTTATGGTTGCAGTAGCCTGACAAGTATAACAATACCTGATAGCGTAACAAGCATAGGCAATGAAGCGTTTTATAATACAGGTTATTATAAAGATAGTGCTAATTGGGATAACGATGTCTTATATATAGATAATCATTTGATTGAAGCTAAATCTTCTATATCCGGAATTTACGAAATCAATGCAGGCACGGTAAATATTGCATATAATGCGTTTTCTTGGTGCACCGGACTTACAAGTGTAACAATACCTGATAGTGTTATTAGTATAGATTATGATGCGTTTTATTCTTGCTCCGGGATAACAAGCATAATAATACCCAACAGCGTAATAAGCTTAGGAAGCGGAGCGTTTTCTTGTTGCACCAAGCTTACAAATGTAACTATAGGCAACAGCGTAACGAGTATAGGTGATAGCGCGTTTTATGATTGCTCTAAACTTACAAGTATAAATATACCTGATAGTGTAATAAGCATAGGTAATTGGGCATTTTCTGAGTGTAGAAGCCTTACAAGTATAACTATTCCCGATAGCGTAATAAGTATAGGTGATTATGCATTTGATTCTTGCTTCAACCTTGCAAATGTAACTATAGGCAACAGCGTAACGAGTATAGGTGATAGCGCGTTTTATGAATGCTCTAAACTTACAAGTATAAATATACCTGATAGTGTAATAAGCATAGGAAGTAAAGTGTTTTATTATTGCGATGGACTTACAAGTATAAATATACCCGATAGCGTAACTAGTATAGGTGATAGAGCATTTTATGATTGCTCTAACCTTGCAAATGTAACTATAGGTAACAGCGTAACAAGTATAGGAAGTGAAGTATTTTATTCTTGCTCCAGCCTTGCGAATGTAACTATAGGTAACGGTGTAACAGGTATAGGTGATAGTGCATTTTCTTATTGTTTCAATCTTGCAAATGAAACTATAGGCAACAGCGTAACAAGTATAGGTGATAGGGCTTTTTCTAATTGTAGAAGCCTTACAAGTATAACCATTCCCGATAGCGTAACAAGTATAGGCGATAGCGCATTTTCTTATTGTTTCAACCTTGCAAATGTAACTATGGGCAACAGCGTAACGAGTATAGGTGATAGCGCGTTTTATGATTGCTCTAAACTTACCGAAGTATGGTATTTAGGAAGCGAAAGCGACAAAGGAAAAATAAGTATATACTCATACAATACAAACCTTACCGATGCTACATGGCATTATACAACCGGATGGGACGTCGATTCTGAACCCACCTGTTCTGAAAAGCGGATTAAAATTAGGAAATGTATCGAATGTGGTGAAATCGAACAACGAGAGATCAATAAATTTCCGCATAATTATGGTGGTATGGATTTTACTCCGGCAACCTGTCAGTCAAACGGCGAACGAATCAGAATATGCGTTGATTGTAACCACAAACAAACTACGGTAATTACAGGCGGAAGACATATTTATAAAAACGGAAAATGTATAAGCTGTGATATTACGGCAGAGGTTGTTGAATCAAAGCATAATTATGACAATAATACAGATGAATCATGGACCGTTATAAAGCAGGACGCCCATTATTTAAGTCTTACATTTTCATCCCAAACTAAATTTGAAGACTGCTTTGATTTTATTGAATTTTATGATAAAAATGGTATGATTGTAGCCTCAAGCACCGGTACAGGGCTTGCAGGCAAAACAATAACCGTTAACGGCGATACCGTAAAAATTAAACTTACATCCGATAAAATCGTTCAAGAATATGGTTTTTATGCCACTGTTACGCCGGTTAGTTTAAATGTTATTGCGGGCGATACCGATAATAACGGCGAATTAGATGCAAATGATATTTTGAATGTTCGTTTTTCAATCCTTTCGGGTAAATCCACATCGATTTACGATATAAACGGTGACGGTGTAGTTAATGTTAAGGATTTAATAAAAATCAAAAAGCTTATCGCCGAAGCGGTATAAAAAAGTAAGAGGTAATATGTAAGGTGTACCTGCGGCACGGATTATGATAAAAAGGTATTTCGTAGGGAACGGATTTATCCGTTCCGTTTAAGCCTTGATGATATTAAATTGCTTGGTACAACCGTAGGGCAGGGGCTTGCTCCTGCCGTCTGACTCGCTGTAAACTATGTTATCATACTATGCAGTCACCGTCCCAAAAAAGCAAAATTACCATAAAATCAAACAGGCGGCTGATAGCCGCCCCTACAACTGAAAAAATATAGATACCACGCAAGGGACGATGTTCACATC
>JAZSKL010000228.1:0-4511 GCA_045534855.1 Acutalibacteraceae bacterium | reverse complement strand
AGCAACCTCAACTGCTTCATTTACATCGTAAAGCTTACCGGTTTCAATAAGCTTTGCGCTTTCATTATATTTTTTTCCGTGTTTCATTGTTTACCTCCCAATAAGTGGTTAAATCGGAAATTTCCTCCCACGAGAGAGAATTAATCGACTACTTCTACGCCCATACTGCGTGCAGTACCGGCAATCATGCTCATAGCGGCCTCAATGCTTGCTGCGTTAAGGTCGGGCATTTTTGTTTCGGCGATCTTCTTAACCTGCTCCATCGTGATCTTTGCGACCTTGGTCTTGTTCGGGGTTCCCGAAGCAGTCTCAATGCCGCAGGCCTTCTTAATCAATACAGCTGCCGGAGGAGTCTTTGTTATAAAGCTGAAAGAACGATCTGCATAAACAGTGATGATAACCGGGATGATAAGTCCCACATCATTCTTTGTTCTCTCGTTAAACTCCTTGGTGAACTGCATGATGTTAACGCCGTGCTGACCGAGTGCAGGGCCGACCGGAGGGGCAGGTGTTGCCTTTCCTGCCGGAATCTGTAACTTAATGTAGCCTGTAATTTTCTGAGCCATTCATAGCACCTCCATTATTCGTGGTAACCGGTTTAAGGGATTTTTATTATCCCACCTGGCGGAGCGGTCATATACCCGTTCCTCCCACCTTGGCAACTTTCGATGTATATACATCCGGCATTGCCTTGCCTTTGGAGAACCAGCCTCCGTTTTTAATAGGCATTTCTGCGTATTAACATAAATTTAATCGGCAAGAGATATCTGGTCGAGCTCTAACTCAACAGGTGTTTCCTTACCGAATGCCGAGAGCAATACGCAAACCATATTGTTTGCAGTATCAACAGTTTTAACAACGCCGCTGAAATCTTTAAGCGGACCGCTGATAATAGTAACTCTGTCGCCCTCTTTGTAACCGACCTCGACGCTGTGCTTTGTAGCGTCCTGCTCGCCGGAGATTTCAACTCCGAGAGCCGCCACTTCCGCATCGGTTAACGGAACCGGCTTGGATGCAGGGCCAACGAAGCCTGTACATCCTCTTATATTACGAACAACATACCAGCTGTCATCCGTAACAATCATTTTTATCAAGACATATCCGGGGAAAATCTTGCGCTCAACCTCACGCTTAACGTCATCCTTAATTTCGGTAACGGTTTCGGTAGGGATCTTAATATCGTGTATAAGATCCTGCATACCACGGCTTTCTACCATAGTAGCAAGGTCAGAAGCAACCTTATTTTCATATCCGGAATAGGTATGAACAACATACCATCTTGCTTGCGTTTTGTCAGCCATTCTTTACCCTCCGTAATTTAGCAATTAAAGAGACAGACTTAAACCAAAATTGTTTCAAGCAGTTTGCTGAGACCGAAATCGAATACCCAGATCAATATGCCGATTAAAAGACACATAACCAAAACGATTATTGTGTTCTTTACAACCTCGCGAGGACCTGGCCAAACGATCTTCTTAACCTCACTCTTATAATCACGGAAGAAACGAACGATACGCTTCGGAATTGTAAGCTTTTCACCCTTGGAAGCGGCAACCTCAATATAATCATCTACCAAAAGGTAAGCGATTGCGATTGCAGCAAAAAGGAAAAGAGCAATTACGCATACCCAAACAAAGGGGGTATACTCAAGAGCTGTGACAGCAAGTCCCTTATTGTCCTCAACACGAAGGTCAATAACATCCCAAGGGGCACGAAGAGCGAGCACCAACATATAAACCGCAGCAACCAAACCGAAGCCGGGCGCAGCATAGCGCAAACGCTTTGATTTAAATGAGAAAATGCTCAACACAAGACCGATAGCTGTAAGCAAAAAGCAGAAAAGAAGATGAGTGGACTTAGCCATTGTATAGCTTTCTCCGCCAATCTCAAATTTTCCGCCGAAGGCAAATACGGTTCCTACTCCGGACTCCGTTGTGCCATTTGCAGTAAGCGTGGCAAAGTTCAAAAAGAACATTACCAAAGCGCCAAGACCGAAAGCAATTGCAAGAACCTGACAAATTCTATTGACAGTTTTCATTCCTTCGCCCTCCTTACTTGGTTTCCTTGTGTACGGTGTGCTTCCTGCAGAATCTGCAATACTTATTCATTTCGAGTCTGTCAGGATCGTTCTTCTTGTTTTTTGTAGTGTTGTAGTTGCGCTGCTTGTACTCTGTTCAAGCTTATGTAATTTTATCTCTCATAACGGCACCTGCCGCTTTACGGAAATATTTTTTGCTTTTACTCCTCCGGCAACGGACGAACCGCACCGACCGTAAAAGTAAACGCCTCCCTCATTGGGAAATAAACATCTGCACCGAATACCACATAAAGTAACACCCGAAAAGCACACTACAAGATGCTGTATTTTCCCATAGAATGGGCTCTTTTTTAAAATTTTTCCAAAAAAAAAGAACCTTCCAGAGGTACAACCATTATAGCACAGTCCCCCTGAAAGGTCAAGTATTTTTTTAATGTTTTCAGTAGTTTTCCAAAAAGGAGTGGCTTTCGCCCGAATCGCGGTCACGCCAGCCCGGAATGGTTGCAAGGTTAACATTATGAAGCGAACGGAAAATATTATCATCAACCTCGGGATTAGTTTTACGAAGCGTTTCAATCAGCGCTTTTGTTTCCTTGCGCTTCGATAGTGATTCATGATGCTCGCTATCGGCAGTAAATTTACAGGCACATTGCAAAAAACGCAACCCATTGTAATTAGCCCACGAAACAATATCTCTTTCCTTTACCTTATATAAAGGGCGGATAAGCTCCATCCCCTCAAAATTTGTACTGTGAAGCTTCGGGAGCATGGTTTTTATCTCGGAGGAATACATCATACTCATAAGCACCGTTTCAATAACATCATCAAAATGATGACCGAGTGCGATTTTATTACAGCCAAGTGACTTTGCCTTATCATAAAGCGCACCACGTCTCATTCTCGCACAAAGATAGCAAGGTGAACCGCCTGCATCGTGAACCACATCAAAAATATTATTTTGGAAAATTACAGGCTCAAAACCGAGTGTTTTAGAGTTTTGCTCTAAAAGAACACGGTTTTCATCGGCATAGCCCGGATCCATAACCAAAAAAACGATAGAAAACGGAATTTCGCTGTAACGGCAAAGCTGTTGCATACATTTAGCAAGAAGCATTGAGTCCTTACCGCCCGAAATGCAAACGGCAATTTTATCGCCTTTCTGTATCAGCTCATATTCCTTTACCGCAGATATAAAATTATTCCATATAGACTTACGGTATTTTTTAACTATACTGCGCTCAATAAGCTGATATTTTTCCAGTTCTCTTTTCATTTTAACCTCTTCCAAAGAAAACGGGAGGAGTATTTTGCTCCTCCCGCAGATTTATTTAGGATTTTTTAGAGCTTATAGCTCTTACAATCATAAGTGTTACAAACATAAGTGCAAATGCTATAGGCAATGCGATAAATGCATTTGGTACGAAGCCTGCAATGATATAGCTTACGAAAGAAACACCTGCAACCATCAATGCATACGGCAACTGGGTTGAAACGTGGTTGATGTGGTCACACTTCGCACCGGCTGATGCCATAATAGTTGTATCGGAAATGGGTGAGCAGTGGTCACCGCAAACAGCACCTGCCATACAAGCAGAAACTGCAACGATTGTTATATTACCGTCAGTAGCACCGAATACGCTTAATACTATCGGGATAAGAATACCAAAGGTTCCCCAAGAAGTACCGGTGGAGAACGAAAGTCCCATAGCAATAAGGAATATAATAGCGGGTAAGAAAAGCTGCAAAGAATCTGCCGAACCGTTTATAAGCTGACCGATAAATACATTAGCACCAACCGACTTGGTCATAGTATTAAGAGTCCAAGCACAGCAAAGTATCATTATAGCGGGAACCATAGCCTTAAAGCCTTCGGGCAGACAATCCATACACTTCTTGAAGGAAAGCACACGGCGGCAAAGATAGAAAATAACAGTAAATATAATTGCTGCAAAAGAGCCTATTACCAAGCCTACCGAAGCGTCACTGTTGGAAAACGCTTTAATAAAATCGTGGTAACCTTCATTATCAGCATCGTTAGGACCGAAGAAACCGCCCGAATAAATCATACCAAGAACGCAGGTGATGATAAGAACGATTACAGGCACAACCAAGTCGCAAACACGTCCACGCTCATTTACATCGGTTTCACCATCACTTTCATCTCTTGTTCCGCTTGTAAACAAATCGCCTGCAATAGCGTTTAACTCGTGCTTCTTCATAGAACCGAAATCGGTATTGGTGACTGCCAAGAAAATCATAGTACCAATAGTAAGAAGTGCGTAGAAGTTATAAGGAATAGCGCTTATAAACAAAGACATACCGCTGTTTGCGCCTGTACCCTTGGCAAAACCTGCAACAGCAGCAGCCCAAGAGGAAATGGGGGCAATAATACAAATAGGAGCGGCAGTAGCATCTATAAGATAGGCAAGCTTTGCACGCGAAACCTTATGCTTATCGGTAACAGGACGCATAA
>JAZSKL010000003.1:0-1893 GCA_045534855.1 Acutalibacteraceae bacterium | reverse complement strand
GAATGTCACGGTCATATAGCAGAAGAAATGCATGGAAGCGGCGGCTTCGGCTATGACCCAATGTTTATTTCGGAAATCGGTTGCTTCGGTGAAGTAAGCGCAGAAGAAAAGGATAAAGTAAGCCACAGAGGAAAGGCTCTTGAGCTTTTCAGAAATGAGCTTAAAAAGTATATTTAATAGGGAGTATTTTAATGTTAAACAGTAGACAAAGAGCACAGCTTCGCGGTCTTGCTAACGGTATTGAAACAATTTTTCAAATAGGAAAAGGCGGTATCGGAGAACAGCTTATTAAACAGGTTGATGAAGCACTTGAAGCGCGTGAGCTTATAAAATTATGCGTACTTGAAAGCGCACCCGAAAGTTCAAGAATTGCCGCTGATACAATTGCACCTGCAGTCAATGCCGATGTTGTGCAGGTTATCGGCAGACGTTTTATACTTTACCGTCAAAGCGGTACTAAAGAAAACCGTAAAATTGTTTTGGTGAAATAAATGGGATTAACCGTACTTTTCGGTGGAACATTTAATCCGTTTCATATCGGTCATTATCAAATGCTTAAATGCCTTTGTGACTTGGATTATGTTGATGAAGTTTTGGTTATGCCTGATAAAATCCCTCCGCATAAGGTCTGCGATTTCCTTGCGTGCGATGAAGATAGAATTGCAATGTGTAAATTAGCGGCTGCGGATTTTTTAAAGGCAGAAGTTTCAACGGTTGAATTTGAGCTTGAAGGTAAAAGCTATACTTATAATACCATTAAGGAGCTTAAAAAACGCTTTCCCGATAATAGATTTGCTATGGCTTGCGGTGCTGATATGATAGCCTCTCTTGACAGATGGTATAATTGGCAAGAGCTTTTAAAAGAATTGGATTTTATAGCTTTTAACCGAAATAATGATGATGAATTCAATTATCAGGTTGAGCGTATGCGTAAGCTTGGAGCAAATATTAAAGTTATTGATGCCGAAATAACAAGCGTTTCCTCTTCACAGTTGCGTGAGGATATAAAAGCTGGTGTAAAAAACGGATTATTGCCTGAAAAAATAGCAGAATATATATTTAAGAAGGGTTTGTATGCTTGAAAATTCTATTCCTGAATATAAGGAATTTAAAGAGTTATTATCGCGTAAGCTATCCGAAAAAAGATATTATCATTCGCTTTGTGTTGCGGATGAAGCCTTGCGTCTTGCAAAGAAATACGGTGCAAGCGAACAAAAAGCATATCTTGCAGGTCTTTTACACGATATAACAAAAAATTCTCCTAAAGAAGAACACTTGAATATTTTTAATACATTTGGTATAATCTTAAACAATGTGGAAAAAAATGCAGAAAAATTGTGGCATGCAATTTCGGGTGCCGCATTTGTAAGGTATATTCTTAATATCCAAGATGAGCAGATAATTGATGCTATTCGTTATCATACAACTGCTAAAGAGGATATGTCTCTGCTTTCGAAAATATTATATCTTGCTGATTTTTCTTCAAGAGACCGTGATTATGACGATGTTGATATTATGCGAAGCCTTGTTGATAAATCTCTTGATGAAGCGTATATTTACGCATTACAATATTCTGTAAAGGATTTGGTTGAGCAAAAGCGCGCCATTCATCCTGATACACTTAATGCATATAATGAGGCTGTGCTGAAAGGAAGTAATTTTAATGGAAACTGAAAAGATAATGTCAATTGCGGCTAACGCATTGAATAATAAAAAAGCGCAGGAGCTTAATGTACTCAAAATATCCGACCTTACTGTTTTGACCGAATATTTTGTACTTGCTACCGCAACATCTTCAACCCATGTTCGTGCTTTATGTGATGAGGTTGAGGAAAAATTAGAGGAAGCCGGTTTGAAGCCTGACCATATTGAGGGAAGAGCTACCGGTTGGAT
>JAZSKL010000001.1:0-2502 GCA_045534855.1 Acutalibacteraceae bacterium | reverse complement strand
CCGCTTGGCCTCCGACTTAACATCGGTATATTGTGATGCAACCAATATAACAAATTGTGATATTCCTGAAGATTTGATGCGCGAAATGCGTTCTTCTGTTGTTTTTTTAGGTGCTATTTTAAGCCGTTGCGGTCGTGCGGTTATAAGCAGTCCGGGCGGTTGCGAGTTAGGACCTCGCCCTATTGATTTGCATTTATCAGCGTTGAGAAATTTAGGCGCAGATATCGAAGAGGAACGCGGATACCTTGTTTGTGATGCTCAAAACGGTCTTTGCGGGAGAGAAATACATCTTTCTTTTCCCAGTGTAGGTGCAACCGAAAATGTAATTCTTGCGGCAGCCTGTGCAAAGGGCAAAACGGTTATTCATAATGCCGCAAAAGAACCTGAAATCAGCGATTTGGCTGATTTTCTTAACCGTGCTGGAGCTAAAATATACGGTTGCGGTTCGGATACGGTAGAGATTATCGGTGTTAAGAAGCTGTACGGCACTCAACACCGTATAATTCCCGATAGGATAGCGGCGGCAACATATTTGTGCGCTTGCGGTACTACGGGCGGTAATATAACGCTTAAGAATATAATTCCTGCTCATATGGTATCGGTGCTTTCGGTGTTGAGGGATGCCGGTTGCGAGCTTGATATAAACAATAATAATTTAACGATAAACGTAAATAAAAGACTTAACCGCGTACCTACCGTGCGTACTTTAGTTCATCCGGGATTTCCAACCGATGCAGGACCTTGCTTTATTGCAATGCTGTCGAGAGCTAGGGGAACATCGGTCTTTGTTGAAAATATTTTTGAAAATCGTTACCGCTATATTGATGAACTGAACCGCTTGGGAACTAAAATCAAAACAGAGGGTAAGGTTGCTATAATAGAAGGAGTATCGGAGCTTGAGGGTGCTTGTTGCTCGTGTACCGACCTGCGCGGCGGTGCGGCTTTGGTAACAGCGGCACTTGCGGCTTACGGAACAACCGAAATAGGAAATATTTCTCATATTTTAAGAGGCTATGATAATATAGCAGATAATTTTTCAAAACTTGGAGCCGAAATTAAGCTTTTAGATTAAAGGAGTAAGAAAGTGAAACAGGATGAATTTCAAAAACGGCGCGCCGAGCGCCGTAAGAAAATCCGCCGCAGAAGAATGATAATAAGTTTTACTGTGTTTTTATGTCTTTCAGCGGCGGTATTTATTTTACTTTCCCTTACAATACTTTTTCCTGTGAAAAAAATTGTTGTTTCGGGGGAAAGCAGATATACCAATGAAGAGATAATTGAAGCGTCAGGACTTGGTGGTGATACAAATATATTCACTTTTTCAACGAGTGATATAATAAAAAATATTGAAAAAAGCTTGCCGTATCTCGGAAAAATTGATGTAGAAAGAAGCCTGCCGGATACCGTTAATATTAAAATTAAATCGGAAAAGAGCGAGTTTGCCACATATTTCGTTAACGGTGTCTATTATGCAGTAAGTGAAGACCATTTTGTTTTAAACAGCTATGCAGAGCGTCCTAAGTCGCTGTTTTTAATAAATTGCGAAAATATAAAATGCGAGGTTGGCGAAAAGGTAAGGTTTGAGGATAAAAAGACCAAAGAAGCAACCCTCTTGCTGGTTGACGAACTGACTAAAAGGGACATAAGTATAAATGAGATAACGGTAAATAATCCAAGCTCGCTTTTGGCAGTGGTTGAAAACAGATTTGAGGTTAAGTTCGGCGGTGTTATTTATCTTGAAAACAAGGTTGCTCATCTTAAAAAAACAATTGCAGACCAAAAGGAAGATGAAACAGGCAGAATTGATTTAAGCTTTTGGGAACCGCCTATTGGACAGTGTACTTTTATACCGGGTGATATCGTTTTAAACTCGGAACAAGACGGACAAGCTGCCAAAAATAATGCCGAAAACAGTTGAAAAAGCGCGAAAAATGTAAATTTGATTTTTATTGAGAAAAAATTTTCAATTTTCAAAGAAAAAGTATTGAAATTTAAAAGTAAGTATGGTAATATCATTATATATGTAGCAATATTAGAGATTTTACATAAAGACGGAGGAATAAAAAATGCCATTCGATGTAGCTGAAGAAATGGAAAATGTAGTTCAAATTAAAGTTGTAGGTGTAGGCGGCGGCGGCGGAAACGCTGTTAACCGTATGGTTGCTGCCGGTGTTCGTGGAGTTGAGTTTGTTGCAGTAAATACTGATAAGGCAGCTCTCTTCCTTTCAAAAGCAAATCAGAAAATTCAAATCGGTGAAAAAACAACTTCCGGTATGGGCGCAGGCGGTAAGCCTGAAAACGGTCGCAATGCCGCTGAAGAGTCTCGTGATGAAATCATCGCTGCTATCCGTAGTGCTGATATGATATTTATTACCGCAGGTATGGGCGGCGGAACCGGTACAGGTGCTGCTCCTGTTGTTGCTCAAATCGCTAAAGAGCTTGGTATTCTTACCTTTGGTATCGTTACCAAACCTTTCGCTTTAGAGGGCAAGAAGAGAATGC
>JAZSKL010000241.1:0-6197 GCA_045534855.1 Acutalibacteraceae bacterium | reverse complement strand
GGCTACAGCGACCCTAATGATACAGCCTATGGAGGTTCGTACATAAATGTTATTATGGAGGCGGCAAGGCAATCTGGAATGAGCCCGTATGTTATAGCTTCCCTTATAATTATTGAGCAAGGGTCTTCCGGTAACAGCACGCTTATTTCGGGAAATAATGAGACATATCCTAATTGCTATAACTTCTTTAATTACGGTGCATCGGGTACAACCAATGCAGAGGTTGTTGCAAACGGTCTTAAAAAGGCGCAGGAATTAGGCTGGAATACAAGGTCTAAATCGATTATAGAGGGTGCAAAGCGTTCGGCTAACAATTATATTGCCGCCGGTCAGGATACCTATTATTATTTGGATTTTGATGTTAAGGATAAACCGTATTTTACGCATCAATACGCGCAGTCGGTAATGGACGCGCTTAATAAGGGTTCAAAGCTTCGCGGTTATTATTCTGAAAATAAAAATGCGGCATTAAGCTTCGCAATTCCTATTTTTAAGGATATGCCAAGTACCGCAACCCCCAAGGTTGAAAGTAATTCGAAGCTGAACAACTATTATTTCAAATCCCTTTCGGTTGACGGATTTAAAATGTATACCGAAAAATATACCTTTAGTATTGACGGTGATACAACGCTTAAATATACACTTCCCGAAGGTGCTGAATATGTAGGTGAAAAGATAGTACCTATTAAAACAGGCGGTAATACGGTTGTTTTAACGGTAAAAGCGCAAACAGGGTATACAAATGAATATATCCTGACGGTAAATTCATCAAAGGATTGTAATTTAACCGTTACAGATGCCGATAAAGAACCGCAACAGCCGGAAACACCTGAAAATCCTGATATTCCCGATAATCCTGAAAATCCTCCACCACCTCCACCCGAGGTGAAACGAGGGGATATAAACGGAGATGGCGAATTAGATATAATTGACAGTACGGCATTAAGGTTGCACTTTTTAAAATTGAGGATTTTAAGTACGGATGAATTAGAAAGAGCGGATATAACTAAAGATGGCGAAGTTGATATATTAGATAGTACCGCTTTAAGATTACATTTTTTAAAGATTAAACCTATTGAGGATTGATAAAAAGTATGAAAAGAATTATAAAAATTGTTTTTTGCCTTATAATGATATTTGTAGTATCGCTTTCGGCTTTTGCTTTGCAAACTAATGCCGCAACATTAGATGATATCGCTGCAACAAAGATGCAATTTGTACCCTCAAAAAGTGGAAATAAATATAATGTTGGCGATACAGTAACCGTAAATGTTCAATGGTCTCCGAGTGCTCCGATTATTGAGCTGAACGGTGAAGTTACTTATAATTCATCGGTTTTGCAATATATATCAGGTGCGGATTCTAATCCTGCACCCGGCGAAGCAAGACTATATCGCAAATTAAGTGATAGCGGTGAGACAAGTGTATCTTTTAGTTTTCAGTTCAAAGTAATTGCAGAAGGCAATTCTAATATAGCTGTTTCTCTTTCTGCCGGAGACTTAAATTTAGATAAACATATAGGCGGTCAAACAGGAACTTTATTCGCAATAGAAGCCGTTACTCCCCCCGATACCTCATCCACCCCCTCGGATACCTCGAGTACAACACCAAGCAGTAATGCAAATCTCGCTTCTTTAAAGGTAAGCGGTGGTACGCTTTCGCCTAAATTCAATGCAAATACCACCAACTATACCGTAACGGTTGATAATGATGTAGAAAAAACCACCGTTTCGGCAACCTCTGCCGATAAGGATGCTAAAATTAACGGTACGGGTAATGTTAAGCTTTCTGTCGGTGATAATAAGCGCGTTATAACCGTGACCGCGACAGACGGAACTAAAAAGGTATATAATATTACAATACGCCGTTTAGCCGAGGGAGAAGAGGCTGAAACAGACGGTGAAGAGGATAACGATAATACCGTTAGCAGTGACCCTTACGGTGTAATGATTGACGGTGAGCTTTACAGGATAGAAAGTGAACTGTCTGATGAAAATGCACCTATAGGTTACACAAAAACCGAAATCGCATATAACGGTACAGTTGTTCCTGTTTATACCGATGCCGCTTCTAAAATGATGCTATACAGCATTAAAAAAGACGGTGCCGAAAACGCAGATTTTTATATTTATGATGTTACCGATAAAAAATTCAAGAAGATTGAATACCTGCAAACAGCAGACCGTTTTTATCTGTTTGCCGAAATGGAAGAAAATATTTCAGCACCCGCAGGCTTCTTTGAAAAGAATATTGAAATAGGCGATGTTCAGATAAAGGGATTTGTTTATAAAAACAGTCTTTTAAGCGACTTTGCTGTTGTATACTGCTATGCAGAAGGTAAATACGGCTATTACCGTTATGATAAGAAAGAAAATACCTTACAGCGTTTGCCGGAATTTACACCTGTGGTTTCCCAGAAAGTAAATTCAAATATAAATCAGAGCAAACCCGAATCCAAAGGCTTACTTGATAAATTTTCTTCCTTCAAAACCGAAGCTAAATTGGTTATTATTGCAATAATTGTTGCCGCAATATCGGTTATAGGTCTTATAATTTTGTTTATCATATATCTGTTTAAGCATCGGGATGACGATGTAAAAGAGGGGGCATTTACAACCGCAGATTATTCCTATGAGGTAGAAGATGCCCAGCCCTTTAATAATGTAGAAAACGGTGTTGAACCTGAAAACAACAATGATAACACTAAAAAATAATTATTGTAGAAGCATAAAACAACAGAAAAAAGCAAAATACCGCTTTTTTCACGTGTTTTTTAGTTTAATAAAATTTTAAATAATTATTCCATTTGTCCTTTTTCCATACGCTTCCAGTTTACAAAGCCGTAAATATCGTTGGCTAAAAACATTACAAAGCAAAATACCATAGGCAGATAGGATATATTTTTTATGGATGCCAATATCCATAAAACTATAAGAACAATATCGTTTGAGCTGTATACCAATGCGTAATAGGGGCTTCTGAAAAATAAAAGATAGGATGCCGCGAAGCTTGTTGTTACCGATATTGTGCTGATGATAAGATTTGCGGTATCAAGATAGGCGAGAATAAAGTAAAAAGCGGCGGTAACTGCGGCGGTGAGCGGAAACATTATTATAAGCTTGGCTTTTGAAAGACGGCTTATTTCAACAACCTTGGTTTCCTTGTAGGGGTGCTTTACCCAAGAGATTATTGAAGCAACAGCCGCAGGGGCAGACATAAATATATACGTTATCATTTCGCCGTAGTATCTAAAATGGAAAGATATAATTCCGTAAAGCAATGCGAATATTACGCATAACACCTGACCGATAACATAACCCTTTGCTACGAATATAAGTGCGGTAACACCTATAAGCGAAGCGATTGTTTCGGCAATACCGCTGCCGGAGGAAAGGAAAAACGATAGTATTATAACGGTAGAGGAGCAAAGCCAAAGTGATAGTTCGAATTTTGAAAGTGTTAGGAATGGATTTTTGTATTTCATAAAAATATAACCCTCGTTCAAAAAAATAAGCACCCGAAAGATACCTCTTCAAAGACCTAACGAAGTATCTACGAATGCAACGCATTATTCTACCCGGTGGCAGTAAAATATTAAATTAAAGACCGACAGCTTAAAAACTGTCGGTCTTATTATAATATGTATGTTTAGTTTTGTCAACGGGTATATTATTTAATATCGTCAACGCCGTAATCAAGCTCTACAATATCGGGGCGGTTGTGCCATTTGCCGCCTGTGAAATCGGGTACAGAGAGTACTGCGCCGCCCATACTTATAGACTGCTCGCTTAAAGCTGTAATGCTCATATAAAGTGCGGTATCATAAACATCAATAGGAGGACGTACATTCTTTGAAGCGGCTTCATAAAATGCGTGGAATACCATCCAGTCCATACCGTCATGTCCGCCGCGCGGTACATAGCTTTTCCAAAGCGGATGCAAATATTTTTCTTCGTAGTCATAGGCGTTGCCCCATAGTTTTTTGGGCTCCCACTCAAACTTGTTATGTTCGCCGTCTATAAATACGCTGTCGGTATCCTCAAAATAAGCACCCTTTGTACCTCTAACGGTAAATCCGCGAGAATAGGCTCTCGGAAGAGTTGTATCAAGCACTATAGTAACGGTTTGTCCCTTTGCAGTCTTCATGATAGTTGTAACAACGTCACCCTGAGCAAACTCGGCGTTGTAAAGCGGGTCGCTCGGCTCACGATTTTGTGTGATATACTCGTGTAAGCCCTTTGAACAAGATGCAGTTGAGGAAATACTTAAAATTCGGTTGCCGTTGTTTATATCAAGAAGCTTTGCAAGCGGTCCGAATTCGTGGGTAGGGTAGTTTTCACAGTTGCGGTTAAGGTAGTTTCGCAATCTGTAGTGGCGGTTTTCTTTGCCGTTGGAGATTTCGTGGCGTAAATCGTGGTGGTAGCCGCCCTCACAGTGAACAACATCTCCGAAAACACCTTGTCGGTACATATTAAGCGCCATAAGCTCGCGTTTGCCGTAACAGCAGTTTTCAAGAAGCATACAGTGAACGCCGGTTTCCTCCCTCACTTTTACAAGCTCCCAGCAATCATCAACCGAGTATGCGCCGCCAACCTCTAAACCTACATATTTTCCTGCTTTCATAGCTTCGATAGCTATTTTGATATGCGATTCCCAAGCACATGCGATGATTATTGCATCAATTTCCTTCATAGCCAAAACCTGCTTGTAGTCGGTTGTGATAAATGGTGCTGCGCAACCGGCATCGGTAAGAACCTTTGCGGCTTCGTTTGCGCGGTCATCATACAGGTCACAAACAGCAACCGTTTCAATAAGGTTTTCTTCGGTTTGCATAGGAAGTAAAACAGCCTTTAAAAGACCTAAACCTCTGCCGCCAAATCCAATCATTCCGTATTTTAGCTTTTTCATAAAAAACACCTCGATGAAAAATTTATACTTGTAATATAACACTTCAGATATTATAATATAATACAAAAATAGTCCGTTTTATTTAGATTTTGGCTCACAGGGGTGTTGATATGTATGAATTTACGCCTATAAACAGAATAATATCGATTGAATCGGTGGTTACGGGTATTGATGTGGTGCGTCCGAAAAACTTCTTTTTTCCGGGTGAAATGCATGATTTCTGGGAAGCGGTATTGGTTTTAGAGGGAAAAGCTATCGCAACGGGTGATGCAAAGGTGTATAATCTCTCTGCGGGTCAGCTCCTTTTCCATAAACCGCTTGAATTTCACCGTATTTGGTCTGCCGAGCAGTCGCAGCCGCATCTTATGATAATTTCTTTTCGTGCTCAAGGCGATGGAATGCGCTTTTTTGCCGAAAGATGCTTTAATATAGATTTAGCCGGTCAAAAGGTGTTTAAAAATATATGCGGTTTGATAAGGAAAACAGTAAAGGCCTACAGAACAGGGGATAAAAACTATTCTCTTTATTCAAGCCGTACTGCTGCCGCGTTGGAGGAGTTTTTGCTTTCAATCACTAATGATGATGCGCTTGTGCCCGATGAGCCTACAACCGAGGAAAAGAAATACCGCGAGATTGTAAGAATTATGGATGAGCATTGTTGTGAAAGCCTTTCGGTTAATGACATCTCACGGCTTTGTAATATGAGCGTAAGCAGTATGAAAAGATTTTTCGGGCGTTTTTCGGATGTTGGAGTTGCT
This sequence comes from Acutalibacteraceae bacterium, assembly GCA_045534855.1. GTDB lineage: Bacteria > Bacillota > Clostridia > Oscillospirales > Acutalibacteraceae > UBA737. Next base: position 531 of record JAZSKL010000241.1, on the reverse strand, counting down.
AAATTTTTCCTATCCTTAAAAATAAGAAGAGCGATGCAGCTTCTCGATGAGGGAAAAAATGCCTGTGAGGTAGCAAACCTTGTAGGCTTTGATGAGGTATCGTATTTCCATACCGCCTTTAAGCGTGAAACCGGAGTAACACCGATAAAGTACCAGAAAACGGGGAAATGATATTGGTCTTAACCTTTATTTGCGGAACGTATAGAACCGTTCCATTCGATGTAATAATATTTTTGGCAAAAAAATCAAATCCCCCTTGTGAAAGGGGGATGTCTAATTAAGAAAAACGCACAAACAAACGGATTCGTTACTCCCGAGGCTTCCGACTTCCGAGGAAGCTGTCGAGTGAAACGAGACTGAAGGATAGAAAAACTGAATAACAGCAGTTTTTTGTCGTTCTCCCCCTCCGTCAAAACCCCGTTTTGCCCCCTCCCTCGTCAGAAGGAGGCAGGGATTATGCGAATCCCTTTTAATGAGACATCCCCTTATTTTATTATGTGTCAATATATTGTTTATTTGTAGGGTATGGCG
>JAZSKL010000110.1:0-1694 GCA_045534855.1 Acutalibacteraceae bacterium | reverse complement strand
CATCAAAAATTTCAGCGCCGCAGTATATCCCCTCTTTGGCTGTTACCGGAGAAAGGCTCCTGCCATTTTCCATATAATAGCCGCAAAGAACAACATCGCAATCGGTTTTTTCGGCTTTTTCTATACAGAATGAAAGACAGTTTCGGTCTATAAGGTCATCACTGTCAACAAAGCAGATATATTCCCCCACAGCTCTTTCCAAACCGTAATTTCTTGCAGATGCCAAACCGCCGTTTTTCTTTTCGAAATAACGTATTCTCTCATCTTTTTTTGAAGCATCAATGCATATTTTACCGCTGTTATCGGTTGCACCGTCATTAACCAGAATAAGCTCAAAATCTTGACAGCGCTGCGAAAGAATAGAATCTATGCAGCGCTGAACATCTTTTTCAACATTATAGACCGGCACTATTACGCTTACTTTACACATATCAGTAAAGTATCTTACCCTCGGCAACCTTTTTAAGATGCTCGCCATAAGGCGATTTTCCGTAACGGTTTGCCGACTCAAGTAATTTTTCACGGTCAATCCAGCCGTTTATATAAGCTATTTCCTCAACTGCGGAAATCTGAATACCTTGGCGGTTCTCAATAACCTTAACGAACTCGGTTGCCTCTGCAAGAGCATCCATTGTACCCGTATCAAGCCAAGCATAACCTCTGCCGAGAGTTACAACATTAAGGTTGCCCTGTTCTAAATACATACGGTTAAGGTCGGTTATCTCAAGCTCTCCTCGAGCAGACGGTTTTACCTGTTTTGCAAGCTCAACCACGCGGTTATCATAGAAATAAAGACCTGTAACGCAATAATTTGACTTCGGGTTTTTGGGCTTTTCTTCAATAGAAATAGCCTTGCCGTTTTCATCAAACTCAACTATACCGAAACGCTCGGGATCATCAACATAATATCCGAAAACAGTAGCACCGTTTTCTCTTGAGGCTGCTTCCTTTAAGTGCTTTGTGAGACCGCTTCCGTAGAAAATGTTATCGCCAAGCACCATAGCACAGCTGTCACCGTTAATAAATTCCTCACCGATAAGGAAAGCCTGTGCAAGACCGTCAGGAGAGGGTTGCTCTTTATAAGAAAGATTGATACCGTAATCCGAACCGTCACCCAAAAGTCTTTCAAAATTAGGCAGATCCTTAGGTGTGGAAATTATAAGAATATCACGAATGCCTGCAAGCATAAGTGTTGAAAGAGGATAGTAAATCATCGGCTTATCATACACCGGCAAAAGTTGCTTTGAGGTTACCATTGTCAACGGGTAAAGGCGAGTACCGCTTCCGCCTGCAAGAATAATACCTTTCATTTTAAAAAACTCCTTTAAATTTCTATTATTTCAATTTGGTTTATAACAACATCCTCAATCGGTTTATCGTTATGACCTGTTTTAACATCAGCAATAGCATCAACAACCTCAAGTCCCTCATAAACCTGACCGAATACCGAATGACGGAAATCAAGCCAAGGTGTACCGCCCATTGCATTATAAGCATCTATAATATCAGCGGGGAAATACTTTTCACCAAGATCCTCCATCTGACCTACCATACTTGCAGGAACGGTATTTGCCTGAACAATAAAGAACTGACTGCCGTTTGTGTTAGGTCCCGAGTTAGCCATTGAAATCGCGCCGCGAAGGTTATGAAGCTTTGCATCAAATTCATCCTGAAAGCTTCTGCCCCAAAAAGTC
>JAZSKL010000263.1:0-5090 GCA_045534855.1 Acutalibacteraceae bacterium | reverse complement strand
ATACCAAGCAATTTAATATCATCAAGGCTTTAACGGAACGGATAAATCCGTTCCCTACAACGCAATAATATTTTTTGCACTATCCCCTAATCCCCCTTGTGAAAGGGGGATGTCTTGGCATAAGACAAGACAGGGGGATTTATTAAAAAAATTTAAAAAAATATTGTGTTTTTAGTTATGAATCCCTCCGTCAAAACCTGCGGTTTTGCCACCTCCCTTTAACAAGGGAGGTTATTTTACGATACAGCAATTTATATTGTATAAATCGTAGGGTATGGCGCTTGACAGCCCACAAAGCCTTCCCCTTGGTGGGGAAGGTGGATTTTGCGAAGCAAAAGACGGATGAGGGGGATTTAATTTACCAAAAAGGATATTTGTACAATCCTGCCTCACCTCATCCACCGCAAGCGGTCCCCCTTCCCCTGAGGGGAAGGCTTTTCTCGTCCGCAGGATATATCGAATTAAAAAATATATCGAGCGCGCAGCGCATATCGAAAATTTCGCAAGGGATTTATATCGCCATATTCCTTGCAATATACCATTACATCCAACCAAACTAAAACTTTACTACCTACCTATATTATCATACATCCAACCAATTTACAAGAACTATAAGGTGTGGTGAATTTATTTTTTTCAAGATGTAAAGAAAAAAACTTGACAAGCGGTTAAGTGTGTGCTATAATACCATAGCTTCGAGGTGTTATTATGTCAAAAAGGCTTTCTGTTTGCTCTTTGTTGGATGTTTACGGTAACTTTTTAAGCGAAAAGCAACGTACTCTTACAGGGTTTTATTATAATGATGATTTGTCGTTGAGCGAAATTGCCGAGAATGAGGGTATTACCCGTCAGGCGGTAAGTGAGCTTATAAGGCGTACCGAAAGTCAGCTTGAATCTTGGGAGAAGCAATGCGGATACTGCAAGAAATTCGGTTTGCTTAAATCGCTCTCCCAAAAATCGCAGAACGGCGATAATGACAGCACCAAAGCAATGCTTGAGATTATAGATGAACTTTAGGAGTGTGAAATATGGCGTTTGATAATCTTTCCGATAAATTAGCCGGTGTTTTTAAGCGCCTGCGCTCTAAAGGAAAGCTTTCCGAGGCTGATGTTAAGGAAGCTATGCGCGAGGTACGTCTTGCCCTTCTTGAGGCGGACGTTAACTATAAGGTTGCAAAGGACTTTACCAATTCCGTAACCGAAAAATGTATCGGCGAAAAGGTAATGGAAAGCCTTACCGCTCCGCAGATGGTTGTTAAAATCGTTCGCGAAGAGCTTACCGCGCTTATGGGCAGTGAGCATGCCCGCCTTAAAACCTCCTCGAAGATTCCTACCGTTATTATGATGTGCGGCTTGCAGGGTTCAGGTAAAACCACCCACTCGGCAAAGCTTGCAAAATATCTTAAAAAACAAGGTCACAGACCGTTGCTTGTTGCCTGCGATATTTACCGTCCTGCCGCTATTGAGCAGTTAAAGGTTGTGGGTAAAGCGGTTGATACTCCTGTTTTTGAAATGGGCACAGAAAAGCCTGAAAAGATTTCAGAAATGGCTGTCCGCCACGCGCGCGATTACGGTTATGACTATGTTATTCTTGATACCGCAGGTCGTTTGCATATTGATAGCGACCTTATGGACGAGTTAAAACGCATAACCGAACGTGTTGAGGTTAACAACATTTTGCTTGTTATTGACTCTATGATAGGTCAGGATGCGGTAAATGTTGCAAAGGCGTTTAATGATATTCTTGCTATTGACGGCGTTATTATCACCAAGCTTGACGGTGATACCCGCGGCGGTGCGGCGCTTTCTGTAAGGGCTGTTACCGGAAAACCGATTATGTTCTCGGGTGTTGGCGAAAAGCTTGATGATTTAGAGGAATTCCATCCCGACCGTATGGCAACGCGTATCCTTGGTATGGGCGATGTGCTTTCGCTTATAGAAAAGGTTGAAAATGAGCTTGATGAAAAGCAGGCAGAGGAAACCGCAAGGCGCTTACAGCAAAATAAATTTGATATGAATGATTTGCTTGACCAGTTCCAGCAAATCAAGAAAATGGGCAGCCTTAAAAATATTCTTTCTATGCTCCCCGGTATGGATAAAAAACTGCGTGATGTTGATATTGATGACCGCCAGATGCTTCGCGTTGAAGCCATTATCAAATCGATGACCAAAAAAGAGCGCAGTCATCCCGATATTATAAATGCCTCAAGAAAGCGCCGTATTGCCGCAGGCTGCGGACAAACGGTTGAAGAGGTAAACCGCCTTTTAAAACAGTATGAGCAGATGAAAAAGATGTTTAAGCAGTTTTCGAGTAAGGGCGGAAAACGCCGTATGGCAAAGGGACTTATGGGCGGCGGCTTCGGTGCCGGCGGAATGGGTCCCGGAGGATTAGGTTTTTAATTGATAGACTAAATGCTATCGTTTTAAAAAATAAAGAATTTTATTTTGGAGGTGTTTTTAATGGCAGTAAAGATCAGACTTCGCCGTATGGGTGCAAAGCGCGCTCCCTTCTATCGTGTAGTTGTTGCTGATTCCCGTTATCCCCGTGACGGTCGTTTCATCGAGGAGCTCGGTTACTATGATCCCACAAAGGATCCGGCTGTTGTAAAGCTTGACAGCGAAAAGGCAAAGAAGTGGATTGCAAACGGTGCTCAGCCTACTGACACAGTTAGAGATCTTCTTAAGAAGAACGGTGTTCTTTAATTTTTGGAGGTTGTCCTAATGAAGGAACTTTTAACCGTAATCGCTGCAGGTCTTGTTGAAGATCCGTCTGCGGTAACTGTTACAGAAGATGCCCCCGATGAAGAGGGTGTTGTTGTTTACCACCTGCACGTAGCGGCTGATGATATGGGTCGCGTTATCGGTAAGCAGGGCAGAATAGCAAAAGCTATCCGCACGGTAATGCGTGCCGCAGCAACCCGCAATGATTGCAAGGTTGCAGTGGAAATTGATTGATTTTTAAGACCGGAGAGCTTTTTTCTCCGGTCAAATTTTTAAATGGAGTTATTATGAAACAGAAATTTTTAGAGGTTGGAAAAATTGTCGGAACACACGGTATTAAGGGTATGGTACGCATACAGCCGTGGTCGGATTCGGCAGAATTTTTGGCAGAGTTTGAACATTTTTACCTTGATAAGGACGGCAATGAGTGCATTGACGCCGAGCGCATTCAGCCTCACGGCAATGTTGTGCTTGCGAAGCTTTCGGGTGTTGACACAATAGAGCAAGCCGAAGCCTTCAGAGGTAAAATTTTATATATAGACCGTAACGATGTTGAGCTTGACGAGGGCAGATATTTCATAAGTGATATTATCGGCAGTCAGGTTTTTGATAAGGACGGTGAAACTCCTTTAGGTATACTTTCGGATGTTTCCGAAACAGGTGCTAACGATGTCTGGCATATAAAGCGTGACGGTAAGGAGTATCTTGTTCCTGCTATAGATGAGGTTATCGTTTCGGTTGACGTTGAAAATTCACGTATTGTCTTAAATCCGTTGAAAGGAATTTTTGACGATGCGGATTGATATAATGACGCTTTTTCCCGAAATGTGCGAAACGGTGCTTAACGAGAGTATTATCGGAAGAGCAAGAAGAGGCGGCAAGGTTGAGATTTGCTGTACTAATATACGCGATTTTGCGGGAAATAAGCATAATAAGGTTGACGATATGCCCTATGGCGGCGGTATGGGAATGGTTATGGCGGCAGACCCTATTTATAACTGCTATAAAAGTCTTTATGATGAGAACGAACCGAAGCCGCACCTTATTTACCTTTCCCCAAAGGGCAAAACGCTCACTCAACAGCGCGTAAGAGAGCTTTCAGAGCTTGACCGTATCGTTTTACTGTGCGGTCACTATGAGGGGATTGACGAGCGCGTTATTGAAGAAATAGTTGATGAAGAGATTTCGGTTGGCGATTATGTGCTTACAGGCGGAGAATTGCCGGCCCTTATAGTGGCTGATGCCGTTTGCCGTATGCTTCCCGGTGTGCTTTCGGATGATTTATGCTTCGAGGAAGAAAGCCATTTCTCCTCACTTTTGGAATATCCGCAATATACCCGTCCTGCTGTATGGCACGAAAGAGAAGTTCCCGAGGTTTTGCTTTCGGGCAACCACGCAAATATAAATAAGTGGAGACGCGAAAAGTCAATCGAGGTTACGGCAGACCGCCGTCCCGATATGATAAAAACTGCAGAATTTTCAAAAAAAGACCTTGAATTTTTAGAAAAATATTATTCGTCAAATCCCAACAAAAAATGATAATTTTACTAAAAAATCCCTTTAAAACCTTAAATTGACAAAATGACGCTAAAAATTTAAGTCAAAATACACAAATATAGTGTCTGCATTTCACAAATAATTAGGAAAATATTAGAACTTATTAACAAAATATTGACGATGTCATTAAATGTGGTATAATTATAAATGTCATCAAGATTTCATCCACCCGGTTTTCGGGTAAACTTGACCGCAAAGGAGATTGTACCATGTGTGTTAAAGATGTAGTCATCCAAAATCAAGTTGGTTTACATGCACGTCCTGCTACCTTCTTTATCCAGAAAGCAAATGAATATAAGTCATCTATCTGGGTTGAAAAGGATGAGCGCAAGGTTAACGCTAAAAGCTTGCTCGGTGTTCTTTCACTTGGCATTGTAGGCGGAACAACCATTAAGATCATTGTGGACGGCTCCGATGAAAAGGAAGCTCTCGACGGTCTTGTAGCTTTGGTTGAATCAGGATTTGCTGATTAAATCACAAAAACTTTCTGACCGACCTTTTCCGGTCGGTCAGAAATCCCACTTACTTAAATAGGTAATTTCCCCCATCCTTACCTATTACTTATTATTTTAAATATATCCGGGTGTGGCGCAGCTGGATGCTTGTTCGTTCGGGTCAAGCGTTACATACCGTATAAAAATTTAATAACCCCATATATCCGGGTGTGGCGCGGCTGGATGCTTGTTCGTTCGGGGTCAAGCGTTACATACCGAATAAAAATTTAATAACCCCATATATCCGGGTGTGGCGCAGCTGGTAGCGCGCTTGACTGGGGGTCAAGAGGCCGCAGGTTCAAGTCCTGTCACTCGGACC
>JAZSKL010000076.1:0-4800 GCA_045534855.1 Acutalibacteraceae bacterium | reverse complement strand
AAAATCTGGGAGCTTGCAGACCCCTGCGTTTCCCCCGCTCATACAGACGGACTTATCGGCACACCTAACGAGCTTAAATTAAAATACCTTGCTGATAATGATTTTAAAGACCTTTCGGGCGAAGCTCTTAAAGAGGCCATTTCCAAGAGCATCCGCGAAAAGAAAGATGACCTTGTTGGAAATATGGCTTCTCAGGGTACAACTCCCCGCCAGCTTACCGACCTTATAGGTTCACTTTGCGACCTTACAAGCGGTTCGGGTGACAAGGGTACTCCCGTTGTTCTTGTTCAGGGTTACTTTGATAATTATACAAACTAATACTTTAAAAATAAAATTCCGCCTTAAAACAGGCGGAATTTTTATATGCATCATAATTAAAGCACCACGGCGGTGTTCTCAAAGGAACACCGCCGTGGTTATTTTAATAGGTATCAAATTTTAAATTATTTTGCTAAAACATTAGCGTTGATGAAATCAACAAGAACATCTGCGGCTGCAGCGTGACCAGCTTCATTAGGATGATTTCCGCCACCCGAAGTGTTTGCAGGAAGCTCACAATAGAATACATTTGCGTTGTTTTGAGCATAAGCTTCAACAACAGGCTGAATGTGCTCTGCTAAACCGTTACCCATCATACCGTATACCCAAACAATTTTAGCATCAGGATAATTAGCAACTACCGCATCAAGCATATCTTCAATTGCAGCCTTTTCAACTGCAATGCCGTATTCATGGGCAGCTTTTTCTTCGGTATCGGGATTATTATCATCCCAAATTACCCACTTATCGTTAGTACCGAGATTGATAACAACTATATCAGCCTGATTGTTTTCATAATCCCAGCTACCTGCATTGATAAGGTATGAAACAGCATCCTTTGTTTTAAGACCGCTTCTTGCGGCAACACGCATATCGGCATTAAGTGCCTTTGCAGTTTTTGCGGCATAAGTAAGGTTAGAATACTGACCCTCAAGATAATCTACAGAGCCTTTGCGGTCGTTCTTAACAACGCCGTCACCTGCGGTAATAGAATCGCCGTAGAAATCAATAACTAAATCCTTATCGGCAGGTCTGTCGGCAACAGAGCCTACAAAATTAACGTCTATACCGTAAATTCTGCCCTTTGTTCTTTCGGTAATTTTGAGTACCTTAATGGTATGAGCACCAAAATCAAGATCTTCTGCCAATGTATAAACTGCAGTACCGTTATTTACATTGATAATCTTTTCAACACCGTCAACGTTTACTAAAACGCGTGCATAGGTGTAAGGGTCTTCAGCAGTTGCGGCAGAAGCCGAAACGTGTGTCAATGTAGCGGTTACGTCACCCTCCATAATACCGGAGAATTCAAAACCTGTGTTAGACCAATCCATAAGGAGAATGTTATTCTCTACATTTGCACGACCTAAATACTTAACACTGTCAGAACCTTCTGCAAGCTTAATAGTAGTAGCAATGCTAACACCTAAAAGTGTTCTTCTCATATAAGTAAGGTCATCTGCGGTAATCTCTTGATCACGCTTGAGGTCTGCGGCAATAAGGGTAATATCTACATTTTCGCCTGCGAGATACTTCTTGAGACGAACAAGATCCTTAACGTTTACAGCGGCATCACCGTTGATGTTAGCCACCGTATAAGAATCATCGCCTACTATCTTGAGTATCGGGGTAGTGCCGTTGTGCATCCAATATTCGGAGCTAAAGCCAAGTACGGAAGCAGGAGAAATGCCTAAATCAAAGTTATTCAAAGCAACACCGTCTACAGAGCCACCGTTTGTTTTTGTAGAAGGAGTGAGCTTTTCACTGTTGTAGTAGCAGTTGATATAATATTTGGGATTGGTTGCAGTAGATGCCTGCTTCCAGTTATAGCCCAATATACCGTTTGCATAGATATATGTGTTTTCTTCCGAAGCAATATTATCAATTGTACCATCAAATATTGCGCCGTCTACAGTAACAGCTGCATTATAAGAACGGCCTACCAAACCACCTATACCGAAGTTGTCCGATTTTGCAGCATCAAACACACCCTCACATCCACCGGAAAGTTCGGCGTTGGTATAAACATTCTTAATGTTAAGACCTGTACCTTGACCAACAACAGAACCCATACCGCAGTTTGAAGCTACAGCAGTAAGAACTCCGTTTACAGAAGAGTTAAGGATAGCAATATTATTGATATTAACATAATTGCTCATTGAGTTTATTCTACCGACAACGATTGCTATATCCATTTCACGGCTTGCGGTTACATCAACAGTACAGTTATCAAATACAATATTCTTTATAACGGCACCGTCAATAGCATTGCCGAAAAATCCTGCGGTTACAGAAGAACCGGACTTTGCTATTTTCATATTTCTAATGGTATAACCCTGACCGTCAAATGTGCCGGTAAAACCTACTGTGTCAGCATTAAATGTAAATCCGCCGCAAAGAGGAGTCCAGTTATCATATACGGAAAGGTCAATATCAGCGGTCAAAACATAGCTACCTGTTCTGGGATATTGTGAATTAACGCCAATAGCAGCAAGCTCTTCGGCTGTAGAAATCTCAATTTTTCCATCTGCATTCATTGCCGGAGCAACCGCAAGGTAGAGACCCTCACCGTCATTCTTCCAATAGAAAGCATCAAAACCGAGAGTTTCAGCTGTTGCGGTTTTAAGGGCATCTGCGCTTATAGCAGTACCGTCAACACCGCGAAGGTTATCTTTATTTACCGCTACTGTATCAAGATAATAACAGTTAGTCTGTTTTGCATTTGCTATGTTTTCATAAGTATCATTAGACATACCTTGAGTATTACCGGCAAAGAGAGCATTCTGTCTCTTGTAGCCGGTTCTTACTTCTCCGGCATAATCGGATGTACAGTTATTAGCGGTAACTGTTCCTGCAAAAATACAATCTACTGCATTAAAGTAGCTCTTATAAGCAGAACCCATAAGACCGCCTGCGAGAACCTGTGCAGACTGACCGGTTGTGCCTACATAAGAAGCAGTAACATCTGTCTCAACATAACAATTAGTGAAAAGAACGCCTCTTGAAGTATGTCCTGCAATACCGCCTGCAACCGTCAAATTCGCAATCTGAGTATTTTCAACCGTTACGGCAGAATCGTATACCGCAACATTATTAACCGTAGTCTTATAAGGAGTTTTATCATCCGAATTACGAGCAGCACCTACAAGTACACCCGCATAAGCAAAAGTGCTTACATCTATATCAACGCTTGCATTTTCAATTATAAGATCACAGAATGTAGCATCATAAACCAAACCAAACAAGCCTGCATAAGCTCTTGAACCGCTGTAAGAAACAGAATAGTTAGAAATCTTATGTCCGCCACCGTTTAATGTGCCACTAAAGAAATATGTAGCAATATCAAGGCTATCTATGTTTGTACTGCCTGTATAAAAAGCTATCGGTGTCCAAGCGCCGTAATCAGCCATATCTATATCGTTCATAACCATATAGTTACCTGTAAGCGGATAAGCGGCATCCTTACCTATTTTTGCGAGGTCGCCCGCATCATAGATCGGAATATAATCGGGGAAATTCGGAACAGTCTTGGGATAGGTGATACGAAGAGCTATTTTGCCTTTTGCCTTGCTCCAATAAGCCGCATTAAGACCAAGCTCGGAAAGCTTTTTGGTTGAAAATTCAGCCGTAGTAAGCGGTTCACCATTATAATGACCGCCATTTGTACCGGTAGTAGTAACTTCACCGGTTTCAGCGTCAATAACAGCAGTATCATATACTGCAAGCTTATCGCTATTATAGTAAGAATTACTAAAAGCCTGATGAGAACCTACAGTAGGATAATTCCAGTTATAAGCAAAAATACCCTGCTTATAAACGTAATCGCTCTCGGCAAAATCAGTAGTATCAATAGTACCGTCAAATACGGCACCGTTTATTTTCACTCTACCTTGCCATGCAGCACCAACGATACCTGCTACACCAAATTTTTTATGATCGGTTTTTTCAGTTCCGATTTTAAGAGCGGCATCAACATAAACATTACTGATAGTAGAGCCTGTAGCATTACCAACAATACCGCCGACACCGGAGTCATTGCCTGTATTGTTAGCCGTAACATCAATAGAGCTTTCGATAACAGCTACATTATCAATTATTGCACCCTTATCATTGGTTTGAGCTGCTACAATACCGGTATAAATCTTTGTCCAAGGTCTTGCAAAAATATGGCAATCCTTCATTACAAGGTTTTTAACTGTACCGGAAACAGTATTATTACCGACACCTGCAAAGAGACCTACAGCAACCTCATTATAAGGAAGACCGTCAACCTCTTTATCGAAAATCATCTTCATACCGCTGATGGTATAACCCTGACCGTCAAAAGTACCGATAAATGCAGTTGTTGCATCATAGGCATAAGGTGTTTCATCGCTCACATATTTTGCACATAGCGGTGCCCAGTTTCCGTTTTCGGGATTGGAGTCGGTATCGAACTTTGAAAGGTCAATATCGTTCACCAATTTATAAGCGCCGTCACGAGGATAGTTTGCATCCTTACCTATAGCGGCAAGCTGTTGCGGAGTTGAAATAAGAATGGTCGTACCGTCTGCATCAACTGTAGCATCCAAAGCAGAAGCTGCAAGCCCAAACACGGGAACCATACCTACCAACATGCAAAGAGTAATTAAAACGCATAAGATTTTACTTGCAAGGGTATGTTTCATAAAAAATCATCCTTTCATAATTTTCAATATGATAAATTACCATATCGACTATAACAATATTGTAAATCTTTTGTATAAAATTTACAATATTTAT
>JAZSKL010000044.1:0-2874 GCA_045534855.1 Acutalibacteraceae bacterium | reverse complement strand
GCGTTTCGACAAACTACAATCATTATAATTTATTAACCTGATTGAAAGCAAAGTGTTTAAATATATTTTCTAACATGCTAAACTGTACATAATTCTTAAAGGAGGAAATATGTATGAACAGAAATGAAATATTAAAGGTTATTGAACGTGTACATTCGCTTAAAAAAGGCAAGGAAAATGCGCTTCCGCAAAACTCCTATTTTTTAGATAACGGCGATGTGCTTTGCTATCCTGCTAAAAACGGCGATTCCCGTTTTCCGTACTGCAAGGACGGAATGGTGCTTTTTGCACACAGCAACGGATATATTGACTGCGTTGAAAGTCTTTTCAGTCTTTTCAGAATAGCGAATTATAATGAGGATACCTCTGCGGCATTTTTTGCAGGCGAAAAGCAGGGCGATTATTATTTCCCGATTTCTATAACAGGTGCTGCAAGGCAGTTGTTTGAGCAAGGTGTAGAGCGTTATTGTGTTTTCACCCCTGTTTGCGTGTATTACATAGTTGAAACCGAAAAGGCTTATTATGCCGCAAGGGTTTATATTGATGATAATAAGCACGTTTGCTTCTCTATCGGTGCTGTAAATATCGGTGATGAAAGAGAGATTTATTTAGCTTCCTTCTTTGAGCCGGCGCTTCGTTATACCGCTTGTGATGATTTCTTTAAGCGTATGACCAAATACGGTGAGCATTTTGAAAACGGCAGTTATGTGATTCACGCTAACAATGTAAGCGTTCAGGATTATCTTTCTGTAAGAGTAAGGGTGGACGGTGATGTAAACGAGCGTTATTTCACCACCGCAAAGAACGATTTTGTTGGTATGCTCGGCGGAAATGTTACTAACGCACAGGCTCTTAAATACGGCTGTCTTGAGCGTCAGGTAAAAAAGACCAACACAACCGACCTTAATGTAATTTCCGATATGGTTCGTTTCAACCTTAAAAAGGACGGTTTTGCAGTTATCGAGTATGAGATGCAGCTCGGTCACGATAAGCAAGAAGCTTTTTCCTTTGCAAACGGCGAGATTGATGCTATGAAGGATAACGGTCTTGAAACTTCGGTTCGCGCAGAGGAAAAGGCGATATTTGACCGCACTGATATTAAATTCGGCGATTGGCACAACGATAAGCTTCATCCCGATGTTATAAATAATTTCCTTAAATATGTTCAGCGTCAGGTAAGCTTCTGCGCTCTCGGTAAGAACTACGCAGGAGAGTATCTTGGTATCCGCGATGTTTTCCAACAGCTTGAAAGTGCGCTTATCTGGCAACCAAAGGAGTCACGCGCGCAGATAGTCCGCGGTATGAATTATATTTTAAGCAGCGGTCGCGCTCCGCGTCAGATTTCCTTTGCCGCAAATAAGGGTGTTCCGAAGATGGATTTACGCCCCTTTATCGACCAAGGCTTCTGGATTGTTGCGGCACTTCATAATTATCTTGCATTTACCGAGGATTTCTCAATCCTCCAAGAGGAGTGCGGTTACTTTACCGCAGAAAAAACCTACGGTCCGCTTTCTTTCTGTGATGAGCGAGACAGCATACTTTGCCACCTTATAAGAATAACCGAGTTTTTGATTTCTAATATTGACGATGAGACCCACTGCATTCACGCCCTTTACGGCGATTGGAACGATGCGCTTGACGGTATGGGTAAAACCACAGATAAATCGCGCGAGTTCGGAACGGGCGTAAGTATGATGGCAACCGAGCAGATGTATTTGACCCTCGGTCAGATGTGCGATATTTTAAAGGCGGTAGGAAACGAGGATGAACGCATTAAGCGTTATTCCGAGTTGCGAAACACTATTGCAAGAGGCGTATTTGAAAATGCCGTTAAAAAGGATGAAAACGGTGTTATGCGCGTAATTCACGGTTGGGGCGATAAAATGTCGTATTTCGTTGGTTCTCCCTGCGATTTTGACGGTAAATCTCGCGTAAGCCTTACCGCAAACGCATACTGTGCAATATCCGGACTTATAAACACATTCTCGGAGTATAAGGACGATATTGTTAAAACTATTATGTCGCTTGATACAAAGTACGGTCTTTTAACCTTTGATAAGCCTTTCTATGCTCCGGCTAAAGAGGTTGGAAGAATTGCTACAATTACTCCGGGTACTTACGAAAATTCCTGCGCTTATGTTCACGCAGGCACATTCGGTGTTTTGGCACTCTTTATGATGGGTGAAGCCGAAAAGGCTTGGTCGGTGCTCGAAAAGGCAATGGTAATAAGCCACGAAAATGTTACTAAAACCACCTTTGCAATGCCTAACTCCTACTGCTTTACCGAGGAATACTCGGCAGACGGCGATTCGATGGGTGACTGGTATACAGGCTCGGGAACTGTGCTTATTAAGGATATTATTAAGTGCGGATTCGGTATAGAGCCCGATATGAACGGTATAAAGGTAGCTCCGGGTGCTTATTTCCCCGCAAAATCCGCCGAGATGTCGCTTGATATTAAGAATAAGCGCGTAACGGTTAAATACCTTAACGAAAACAGTAAAGAGCGTAAGATTTTCCTTAACGGCGAAGAGCTTAAAACCGAAACGGATGCTATGAAGAAGCTTAGATTTGCATATATCCCAACAAGCGCATTAAATGATGTTAATGAGATTGTTATAAAGGATTAAATCCATTCGTTCTTTTAAAATTCCCAAAGCCTTCCCCATCAAGGGGAAGGCAGGTAGGTTAAGGTCGGCAGATTGATAAGGGTTGCGTCACCTCATCCGTCTTTGCCTTACGGCAAATCCACCTTCCCCATCAAGGGGAAGGCTTAAAGGAAAACTATTATGAAGAGTAAATTAACTTCAAACGCAAAGGGTTTAAGAAAAAATATGACTAAAGAGGAAAGACATCTTTGGTATGATTTTTTAA
>JAZSKL010000170.1:0-11837 GCA_045534855.1 Acutalibacteraceae bacterium | reverse complement strand
CTTGTTTTAAACTTTCTTTGAATTTATAATATTAGATATAAAGAGATATTTTACGCTTTTAATGGGTGAATATATTATGAAAGTTAAAAAATTGCAAACAAAAAAATATGCCTTACTTGCACTTTCGCATTTAGGGAGATATTTAATACTTATCGGTTTGGCGTATGTTTTGATATACCCGTTTGCCTATATGATTATCAATTCGTTTAAGGATTCTATAGATTGGTTTGACCCGTCTGTAGTATGGATACCAAAAGCCATATCAACCGATAGCTATATTGTCGGATTTAAGTATATGGAATATGGTACATCGCTGTTAAGTACAGTTTTATGCGGATTGATACCTGCGTTCATATCGTTTTTTACCTGTGCGGTAGCAGGATACGGCTTGGCAAGGTTTAAATTTAAGGGTAGAAGTATTTTGACCTTTTTAATGATATTGTGCATTATGTTGCCCGACCCGCTTATAATGATTCCAAGCTATGACAACTTTATGCACATGGATTTTTTAGGTATTTTTAAGCTCATATATAACATTACGGGTGTTGATTTAAGAATCAGCGTTGTAGATACTCCGCTTGTTTTCATACTTCCGGCACTCTTGTCATCGGGACTTAAAAACGGATTGTTTATATACATATATTCACAGTTCTTCAAAGGCTTGCCCAAAGAACTTGAAGAAGCCTCTTGGATAGACGGTGCAGGTCCTTGGCGTACATTTTTGAAGGTGGTGCTTCCGTCATCGGGCGCATCGAGCATAACCGTAATGGTGTTCTCGGTTGTTTGGTATTGGAACGATTATTATCAAGGACAGATTTATCTTTCAAAAAAATTCCCGTTAAGCGTAATGCTTGCACAGTTTAATCAAAGGCTCACATTGCTTAATGATTATGCATCGGAATATGCCTATACAACTGCCACATTGCTTATGACCTGTTGTTTGATTTCCATTCTTCCCGTTTTGATTTTCTATTTGTTTATGCAAAGGAAATTTGTACAAAGTATAGCTACCAGCGGTATCGTTGGTTGATATAAAAAAAGTTAAGGAGAATTTACTATGAAAAAAACTTTAATTAGGCTTATATGTTTAATTATGACTGCCGTAATGGTTTTTGCGCTTGCAGGCTGCGGCGAAGAAACAAAGAAAACCATTGATGACAGCACAGAAAATTTTGATATTGAGGATGATAACGCTTCCGGCGGCAATACCGACACTCCTGCAGGTGACGCTACCGGCAATAATCAGGGTGGTGTTACCGTAGCTCCTGTTGCAAATGCAGACACACTTACCTGGAAGCAGCTTGTAACTCAAATTCCTGCCGAGCTTAAAGGTACAACAGTTAAGATTTACAACTGGAACCCCATTAAGGAGTATCCGGGCGCTGAAAAGGTAATTAAGGATTTTGAAAATCAGACCGGTATTAAGGTTGAGTGGGTAACCGGCGGTTATGATGATTATGATTCAAAAATTGCCGCAATGGTAAATGCAGGCGATGCTCCCGACCTTATCCGTATGTACAGCCCTGATATACACAGAATGTACCTTTGTCAGGATGTAAAGACTGCAACCGGTTTTGACTTTACCGGTGATATTTGGGATAACCGCGTTACAAGCGAGTATACCGTAAACGGCAAAATTTATGCTGTAAACCTTAAAAATACATATTTCAACCAGCCTAAGGTTATGATGTACAGAAGGTCTATTATCGATAAGATGAAGCTTGAGGATCCGTATGCTCTTTGGAAGGGCGGCAACTGGACTTGGGATAAGTTCATTGATATGTGTAAGCAGTATAAAGAGCTTAATCCCACAGGCTATCCTTGGATGTCCTATAACGCAGTTGACCTTATGAACTTTATGGGTCAGGACTTTATTGCATTGGAAAACGGAAAATATGTAAACAAGATAAACGATAACGCAATTTATCAAAGCTTACAGAAGATGTGTAACTACGCATCTACCGAAATCCTTTCCTCTGCTCTTCGTCAAACATCTTACTTTGAGCAGGGCAATGTATTGTTTATGACATTTAACAGTATTGCTAACCGCAGAACAAATGCTAACCTTACCAATGTTAAGAGCGATGATGACCTTTTCTGCGTTCCCGTTCCTGCAATTCCCGGTGTTGGTGATGTTCAGCTCTTCCAGGAGCTTGAAGCATACGGTATACCCAAGGGCGCTAAAAATGCACCTGCTGCGTATTACTTCTTGAGATATTTCCTTGATGCTTCCAACTATGATGCAAACACCTTCTTCTGCAATAAGCAGGCACTTGATGTATATACATCCTGTATGAGCAAGGGTGATTTCTTCATCAATAATGACGGTCAGCTTTTGGATGCAGTATCTGATGCCGGCGGTAATATGGGCGGTCTTTCCGATTTCATCAGAAACGGCGGCGCAGTAGCACAGCTTAAAAAGGAATTGGATGCTATAAAGCCCACCTTTGATTTGGCTACCAAAAAAGCAAACGAAGTTCTTGCAAAATTCAAGTAATTAAAAAAATTAGTTCAAAGGAGGATACGCTATGAAATTGCGGATATTTTCGCTATGTATTGCATTACTGCTTGTTTTAGCGGGATGCGGTCAAAAAAAGGCTGAAAAACCCGTATTCATATCCTCAAAGTATGAAGATACAAGCTCTGATACAACCCCCGATGATACACAGCCCGAAGCTCCTGTTTATGAGCTTTCGGGTGGGGACAATGTTTTAGAGAGCCTTATGGGCGATGATTTTGATGAGTCAAACACTGGCTCTGCCGCAGTTGTTGAAAAGGGTACACAGCCCTCAACGGTTGACACCAAATGGGATGCTTCGAACACCAGTCCCGTAAGCGGCGGCGCATCATTAGAAGCCGCAAATATGCGTGAAAAGGTGCTTTCCGCCAAAAACACATCGGAGTATTATAAATGGTCGGGAAGAACATTTTATGTATCTCCTGACGGTAATGACGATAATGACGGTCTTTCACCGCAAACAGCTATAAGAACACTCAACGCAGATGCAGTTTATATGAATCCGTTAAAGCCGGGTGATGCGGTATTGTTTGAACGCGGCGGTGTATGGAGAATGACCACAAGTATTTCCACGCGTGAGGGCGTAACCTACGGTTCTTACGGAACAGGTGAGAAGCCTACCTTCTACGGCTCTGCGGAAAATTACGCCGATGAAAAGTATTGGACACCCTCTCAAAAGGAAAACATTTGGAAGCTCACTATTTCGGATACTGATATCGGTCTTATTGTTTTCAACCACGGCGAATTGGTTAGCCATAAGAAAATGAATGGTATAACCGCTTTGGGTGAAAACGGTGATTATTACCATAACCATAATGACGATACAATATATCTGTATTTCGATAAAGGTAACCCCGGTAAATATTTTAAGGATATAGAGGTTTGCCTTAATAAGGCGGCTTTCAGTATTGGTAAGGATAATGTTGTTCTTGACAATCTGCGTATTAAATATTACGGCAGATTCGGCGTTTCAATGTGCGATAACGACAATACCAAGATAACCAACTGTGAATTCGGCTTTATCGGCGGTGCTATCCAGTCGGGAACAGTTCGCTATGGTAACGCCATTCAGCAGTGGAACAGTACTGATAAGCAGTTGATAGAAAACTGCTGGATTTATCAGTGCTATGATACAGGTATCACCTTCCAGGGTAATGACTCCTTTGAAACCGGCTATAACGAAAACGGCGAAAGGCGTGTAGGAGATAAGGTTTATTATAAGGATGTTTCTTATATAAATAATCTTATTGAATACTGTGTTTACGCAATAGAATTCTGGCATGGTGATAACGGTGTATCGCATCCTGTAAGAATGGAAAATGTTGATTTGTCGGGCAATATCCTGCGTTTTAGCGGCTATGGCTGGTCTGCTGAACAGCGTCCCGATAAAAACGGCAATGCTTTCTACACGAACCAAAGATGGTTCCCCAACGCTAAAGGCTGTAAGATACAAAACAATATACTTGATGTTTCAAAGCGTGCACTTGTATATTGGTCTTTCGTTGGCGGACCTTATGGTGAGTTTGATATAAGCGGTAACTCCTTCTATCAGGCACTTAACCCCAAAACAGAGGGCTTGTGGTACGGCAGATTAAGAGAGGCAACCAGTCAAAGCACATTAGAAGCGGCAGTTACAGCCTATGATAAAAACCCGCTGATAATCCGCTGGCTTGATAAATAGCAAAAAATAATATTTTGTACTTTTGGCAAGGGGCTGTTGAGTACACCGTTGGGTGTTATTTGCGGGAATTATGCTCGGCGGCTAAAAGAGCCTTTGCTGAATATAAATTTTAAAAATATTAAGGAGGAATTTTCAATGGCAAAAAAATCTTTTAAGAAAGTTTTAAGCTTTCTAATGGCATTATGTATGATAATGTCACTTTTCACTTGCGTTTCCATTTTACCCGCAAGTGCATCTTCGAGTGATACAAAAATGCTTTATGTTCACTCGACAAGCTCGGCAAACTTCTTTGGTTATAGAAGTAAATCAGGAGGATTTGCTAAAGCAACAAAGTACAGATTATCTCTTGACTGGGAAAATATTAATAGTGCCCCGTTTGGTGATTCTACTTTTACATTTTATGCTTATAGCGGTGGATGGAAAAAGGTAAACTCATCATCTTTAACAACCGAATGGAAAGTTACTTCCTATGAGTTAGCAAATGGTACTCATTATGATATTGATTTCACAACTTCATCTCCAAGTGAATTGCGTGAATTTGTTCTTTATTTTGGTGATATAAATAAGAACATTTCTAATATGGAATTCAAGACTGCGAATTGGATTTTATATACCCGCGATGCAAACGATAATTTGACCGATACCGGTTTAATGCCCACATTCGGTTCTGTATCTTTCCGCGATGCATCGGATAATGCTATGAATTCATATATCAATTCATATACTGCTACTGATAGAGGCCAAATTTGGAGAAAATATAGAAGTAGCGAGAGTGAATTCGTTGACATTCCTGCAGGTTATTTCGATATCAAATCCACAGAACCCGAAGAACCCGAAGAACCCGAAGTTCCCGGCGAACCTGATTCTTATGATGACGGTGCGGCAAAAATAGTTCGCTTTGTAAGCGGTAAGGCTTCTTATTTGCATTATTACAATGAAAACCGCACTTTAGCAGCAGGCGGTTATGAATTAGGTTTCGATTGGAACACAGTTTATGGCGAGGGCGCTTATCTTAAACTTATGGTAGGCGGAGAGGTTGTTTTAGAAAATAGCTTTGGAACTGAATCTGAAGAACTTTTAACAGATAACGGTTATTTTGCAAAAGATGCTTACAGTGCTTCAGATTTCACCCGTAAAGTTTATTTTGAACTCGCTGAAGACACAACAGGTATTGAAATTATTATAGGTGCTTCTGACGGTACAACCTCAATGTATGTTGCTAATCCTTATATCAAGAGTTTTGATCTTGATGCACGTGATGTTACAGGCAACAACCTTATAAACAATATCACAGAATCTACATACTACGCTTCAGGTTTAGGCGAAGCAAACAATAAAATGTGGAATCGTGAAAGCGGTTCAAACTCTGATAAGGTTAAATCCGTTCGTCTTATGAGTTACGATGCAGATGCATTTAACGGCGCAGACATTGGCAGAAGAGTTTCATTTAATTCTTACACTTGGAGACTTCTCAGATATCATGATTATTATGATACCGGTATTGAGTCAGGTAAAACCTATAAAATCGTTCTTGACTACCGCAAATTCTCTGATGTTGATTTAGATTTTATTGTTAAATTTGATAGCACTACGGTGTCAGGTACTAAAGAAGTAGACACAGTAAACAGAAAACTTTATTACACATTTACTGCAACTTCTTCTGACCCTTATCACTTCAATATTACTATCGGTAATCAGGATTATTTAGGTATCGCATCAATAGGTCATATCGCAATGTATGAAGTTGATGCCGAAGGTAATACAACAGGCAACAGCCTTATTGATGATATCAATAAATTCACATTGGATTTCACAACATCTTCAACTGAATATGACCGTGTATGGAATACCCGTGGTTATACTTCTGCTGATAACGGTATTTATACCGATGCTATCCCTGCAGGATATTTCAGCGCTAATACCGCTGCTGACAAGATGGTTTATTTCCCTGCAGGTGAGGACGGTTATCAGGTATTAGCATATAAAGATGCTAATACATATATGCTTGCAGGCACATATCAGTTAACAATCGATGTTAATAAGCTTGCAGGTGAGCCTACAGTTCAGTTAAGAACAGGTACATCAATCGGCGATACGGTTTCTGCTACATCTGTTACTAATGAAGGCTCTCATTACACTTATACATTTGAGTTAGCTTCTAATGCTCGTGGTTTAGGTATTTTCCTCGGTAACTACGGCAAAGGCACAGATATGGCAGCAATGTTCAAGTGCCCTGCTCTTTACAGAGTTGTTGACGGCGCTGTTGTTGGCGAAAACCTTATTGAACCGATTAATTCCAACACAGTAGTTCTCAAAACAGGCACTTCTCGTGATAATGCGGCTAATGCAAGATGGACTTCACTTAACTATACATCTGCAAGAATTAAACTTCTTGATATATCCGAAGATGCTTTTGCAGGCGATGTTATTACAACAGGCACACCCTATATGGCTATATTCCCGCAAGGACAAACTTGGAGAGTTGCTGAGTACAACGATGCATATCTTACACTTGTTAACGGTAAAACATATGTATTTACTATTGACGAAAGAGATGTAACGGGTGCTCCTAAAGTTGCTCTTTATAACACAAGTAATAATAATATAAGTACCTTTGCATCTGATTTCACAGATGAAAAGAACGGCACAACCAGAACTATTACTTTCACAATGAATGCTACTGTTAGCGGTGTTCGTATCCGTGTTGGTAACTATTCTGACGCTTTAGATGTATCAGCTAAATATGCTAATGCTAAGTTAGTTGAAGCAGGTTCTGATACAAACCTTATTGCTGGTTTCTCAAGCGATACTTTCGCTTCATCTGCAGAAAACAGAAAATGGAGAAAAGCAGGACAGGCAAGTTCAGGTAATATTTCAACCTTCTATACCACCGCTATTCCCGAGGGTTATTTAGAAAACGCATTGGTTGACAAGATGTTCTACATTACAGATGTAACAACCAATGCTAAATACGGTAATACCATCGTAAATACCGGCGCAACCTTACAGCCCGGCACAACCTATACCGTAGAGTTGGATTGGAAAGCTCACGCAGGCTTTGATCCCGCTTTGAGAGCTACCTATAAGAAAACAGATGGCAGTTGGGCATCTCTCGGTTTAGCAGATTTCGTTGGTGAAAACGGTCACTACACTGCAACCTTTACAATGCCTGATGATGCAACAACCGATTCTATCTACAATTTCCAAATCGGCGTTGGTGCTGACATTAAGAATGACGACTTTTTCAACTACGGCAGAGGCGCAGTTTACTTTGGTAACTTCTCTGTTAAGGCTGACGGCAGTGATGTTAATCTTCTTGTAAACAGCGACCTTGGATTTGCAGCTCAAGGCGACTTCTCCGGCTCTGTTGCTTGGAGTGTAGGCGTTGATAAGAATAACGGTTCCCGCGATATGTACGGTGAACTCAAAGTATTGAATCAGCCCGAAAACTTCTTTACAGATGAGGGTGCGGCTGCTGATAAGATGATCAAGTTCAACGGCGGTAACTATGATTACATCAGACAGGATTTAGTTCTTAAATCCAATACTACCTACCGTTTAACCTATAAGTATGCATTTGTTAATGCTCCTTCTACACAGTATATTCAGCTTATAGATGATGCAAGCGAATTCACAACAGTAGTTTATGACAGCTCTGTATTTGATTACGAAACCCGCACAAGAACTGTTGAATTTACAACACTTGAAAATATGCGTGACGGCAGAAATAATGCTGTTCTTTACTTCCTTATCGAAAACAACGGTGTTGATGTTAAGTTCAACTTTGCAGACATTAAGCTTTATGAGGTTGTTGACGGTAACACCGTTGGCGGCAACATCATAAACAACGGCGGCTTGTACTTTGGCGATGAAATCACTTTGGATAATTTGCAGAGCGAGACCAAAGATGCAAGATCTACAAATACCCTCCAGCTTTTGGGTTGGGAGATTCAGGGTACATTTGAAGCTAACACCAATATTCAACTTGTAAAGCTTACCGAAGATTCCTTTACCGCAGTTATTCCTTCCTTCGCAGAGCGTCTTGTTAACCTCAGAAAGATTATCTTGGGTCTCCAAAGCGCAACAAACTCTATTTACGAGGATGTAAGCGGCGATGGCAAGATCAATGTAAAAGACCTTGTTAGAAAAAAGAAGAATGCGACTAACGAAAATATCCCCAACGGTGCAGAGGATGGAGCACGCGTTTTGAAGATCACCTACTTAAACGGCCGGAATGCTACCGATACAAGCAATATTATAGGCACTATCTATTATGTAGACGCTGTAAACGGTAATGACAACAACGACGGTAAGTCACCCGAAAAAGCATGGAAGACCCTTTCAAAGGTTAATAGCAAGTCTTACAGCAACGGCGACGCAGTTCTCTTCAAAGCTGGTCAGACCTGGCGTCCTACATCAGTAGGTAGCTCTGACGTTCTTGAAACTAAGTCTGGCGTAACCTACGGTGCTTACGGTACAGGCGCTAAACCCCAAATAGTAGGCTCGGTTTACAACTATGCTACCCGCACATGGACTCAGGTTTCCAGCAATGTTTGGAGAACAGACCTTGGCAGTAGCAATTATTCCGCAGGTATCGTTGTTTACAACGGCGGAGAGCTTATCGGCACAATGACCAAAACAAGAGCTGATTTGGCAAATGCTAACATCGGCGACTTCTGTCACTATGAAGTTGTTGATAACGTAATTGATGAGACAGACAGATACGTTTACGTTAACTGCCCCGAAAACCCTGCAACTTACTGGGATGACATTGAAATAGGTACATACAGATCAGTAGTTAATTTGGTTAACAACGTTACCGTTGATAATCTTGCTGTAATGTACACAGGCTATCACGGTCTTGACAGTGGTGCAGGCGTAAGCAACATCACAATTCAGAATTGCGTTGTTTCCTATATCGGCGGTTCTTACAATGATACAAACCGTTTAGGTAACGGTATCCAGTTCGGTATCAGCGGTTCTAACCTCAAGGTTGAAAACTGCTATGTAAGCGAATGCTACGATGCAGGTATCACATTCCAGACTTGGGAAAGCATAAACGGCAAGGGCTACTGGCGTAACCTCAGCTTCACCAACAACTTGGTTGAAAACTGTAACTACGCATTTGAGTGGTTTGCTATCCAAAATACTCCTATGGAAAATATCACTGTCAGCGATAATATCCTCAGAGGCGCAGGCTACGGCTGGAGCTTTGATGAGCGTATAGGCTACGGTGAAGATTTAGGTATTCTTCAGACCTCTCTCTTCCGTGTAGGTCAAGACGGTTACTATACCGATGTTACCAACTTCAATATCACAGATAACCTCTTTGATTCCTCTACCAGAGCTCTTGTTTACTGGCGTTGGAACGATGAAGGTACTGCTGATGCTGATAAGCTTTACTATGCTGACGGTACATTTAACATTTCGGGTAACTCCTTCTATCAGAAGAAGAATTCTGATAACCTTATCTTAATATACGAGGATGAAAATGCTGTTTACGGCATAAGCTCCTACGGTGTATTAGAGGCTCTCAAGAAGTTTGAAGGTACTGATGCTCCTACAGGTGAGGCTGAAGCAGTTATAACCGACAGCACTATCTTGGTAGAAAAATAATCATTTAAAAGTTGTGTGAAAACACAGTCTGGACTGTTTTCATCACGGGCGGGTGACCCGGCAAAAAATAAAAGGAATGAAATATTATGAAATTATATACTAACAGTTCAGGTTATGATGCAAAAAAATCTTTTAAGGGTTATGCGGGCAAATTTGCACAAAAAAAACTTGATGAGATTTTTAATGTAGAATCTTTTAATGATGTATTAGCACAAAGTGGAATTGACTTCTATAACACTGTTATTGGTGGAATTTCTACAGAAACAGAAAAAGTTCAAGGTTTGAATGAAAAAATAAATCTTACTAGACAAAAACTTCCTGCAGAAGAAAAAAATAAGCTTCGTGGTAAAATGGTAGTTTTGTTTAAGCAGATTTTAAGTGATAGAGGTACATCATCTTTTATTCCTGTTGGTTTTAACAACAACGATGAAGTTTATTCTTCTGTAAAATCATTTAATGATGAATTTGTAAACCTTTCTGTTTGTGAAACAAAAGAATTATTCAAACAAGTTGCAGAGTTTAATCTTAGTGAAATTTATGTTCCTGCAAAATCGTTAACAAGTTTTTCGCAAAACATATTTGGTTTTTGGTCAATTCTAACAGAAGGACTTTTCTTGTTAGAAAAAGATAAAGTGAAAAAAGCATTATCAGAAAATCAAGAAGAAAAAATCAACAAAGAGATTGCAAAAAAAGATTATTCTTTGGATGAGTTACAAGCTGCTTATGAAAGATATTGTAATGAACATAATTTTTCAGTAGAGAAAAATTGCAAAGATTATTTTGATGTTCTTGATTATCGGACGGAAAATGAAAAAACTGATAAGAAAAAAGTTTCTATACTTTCAGCCATTACAGAATCTTACTCAAAAATAGATTTTGAAAATATTCAAGATTTACAACAAGAAAAAGAAGCTGCTACACCAATTAAAACATATTTAGATGAAGTTCAGAATTTATATCATCATCTAAAACTTGTTGATTATCGTGGTGAAGAACAAAAAGATTCAAACTTTTATTCAAAATTAGATGAAATCATTACACAGCTTTCAGAGATTATTCCTTTATACAATAAAGTTAGAAACTTTGTTACAAAGAAACCTGGTGAAATGAAGAAGATAAAATTGAATTTTGATTGTCCTACTCTAGCTAATGGATGGGATGAAAATAAAGAATCTTCAAATGATGCAATAATTTTAAGAAAGGATGGTAAATATTATTTAGGAATTTTTAATCCAAATAATAAACCAAAATTTTCTAAAATCGAAAACATTTCTGAATCATACTACGAAAAAATGGTGTATAAACTTTTACCAGGCCCAAACAAGATGTTACCAAAAGTCTTTTTTTCAACAAAAGGACAAGAAACATTTTTGCCACCAAAAGATTTGCTCTTAGGATATGATGCAGGTAAACATAAAAAAGGTGATGTTTTTGATAAAGAATTTATGTATAAATTAATTGATTGGTTTAAAGGTGCAATTAATCGTCATGAAGATTGGAAAAGATTTAATTTTGTATTTTCTCCTACAAAATCTTACGAAGATATGAGTGGTTTTTATAGGGAAGTTGAATTACAAGGTTATAAAGTTTCTTTTCAAAAAATAACCGATACAGAAATAGATTCTTTTGTAAATGAAGGAAAACTTTTCCTTTTCCAAATTTACAATAAAGACTTTGCTTCAAAAGCTTCTGGAAAGAAAAATCTTCACACACTTTATTGGGAAAATCTTTTTAGTGAAGAAAACTTAAAAGATGTTTGTCTAAAATTAAATGGAGAAGCAGAATTATTCTGGCGAAAACCAAGTTTGAAGAAAGAAAAAGTTACTGTTCATGAAAAAGGTTCAACTCTTGTAAATAGGACAACAAGTGATGGAAAATCAATTCCAGAAGACATTTATCAAGAAATTTATCAATTCAAAAATAAAATGATTGATAATCTTTCAGATAACGCAAAATCATTGTTAGATTCTGGAGTTGTTGTTTGTAAAACTGCAACTCATGATATTACAAAGGATAATCGCT
>JAZSKL010000028.1:0-7148 GCA_045534855.1 Acutalibacteraceae bacterium | reverse complement strand
CATGGCTACGATCCGACTTGTAGCGGTCGCGGCTGCAATGTTCGGTAAGATCGACGTTGTGGGCAAAAAGACCGTATGCCTTCTCTCGGGCGGTAATATCGACGTGACCATTCTCTCGAGAGTTATCAACAGAGGACTTCTTATGTCGGGAAGAAGCTGCCAGTTCACTCTTCAGCTCTCCGACCGTCCCGGTCTTCTCCACGATGTATCGGGCATTGTTGCAGGTCTTGGCGTTTTTAAGCGCGTTTTTGAGCTTTTAGATCCCAAAACACAGGTTGAATTTTACCGCAATGACGGTGACACCATTAAAAACGGTGAAAAAATCGGTGTAATAAAGGGCGATATCCGTGTTTTACTTTCAGGCGAGAGAACAGCG
This sequence comes from Acutalibacteraceae bacterium, assembly GCA_045534855.1. Classification (GTDB taxonomy): domain Bacteria; phylum Bacillota; class Clostridia; order Oscillospirales; family Acutalibacteraceae; genus UBA737. The sequence continues at coordinate 6,772 of JAZSKL010000028.1, read as the reverse complement.
CTTAACTTTTTACAGCGTATGAGCGGTATTGCAACCTATACCCGCTCGGTAACAGAGCTTTTAAAGGGAAGTAAAACAAAGCTTCTTGACACAAGAAAAACCACACCAAATATGCGAATTTTTGAAAAATATGCCGTAAAGGTTGGCGGAGGCTGCAATCACCGCTTTAATTTAAGTGACGGTATTCTGCTGAAAGACAATCACATAGGTGCGGCAGGCGGCGTTGCCAATGCTGTAAGAATGGCAAAGGAATATGCACCGTTTGTTCGTAAAATTGAAGTTGAGGTTGAAAATCTCGAAATGCTTAAAGAAGCACTTGAGGCAGGAGCAGACATAATTATGCTTGATAATATGAGTGTTGAGCAAATGAAAGAGGCTGTAAAGCTCACCGCAGGCAAAGCCGAAACCGAATGCAGCGGAAATGTTACAAAGGAAAACATTGCAAAGCTTACCGATATAGGTGTTGATTACATTTCAAGCGGTGCGCTCACCCACTCTGCCCCGATTTTAGACCTTTCGCTTAAAAATCTTCATGCAATATAAGGAGAATTTTTAATGAAAGCTGAAGAAAGAAGAAAAGCCATAATAACGCTTTTAACCTCCGAGCAAAAAGCCGTTTCGGGAAGTGAGCTTGCCAGAAGGTTTGGCGTTTCAAGGCAGATAATTGTTCAGGATATTTCGGTTTTAAAGGCATCGGGATGTGAAATTTTTTCCACCCACAGCGGTTATATTATTAACGCAAAGCCTCTTGCCGAGCGCGTTTTCAAATTAAAACACACAACCGACCAAACAGAGGATGAGCTTAATTGCATTATCGACCTCGGCGGTACCGTTGTTGATGTTTTTGTATGGCACAAGGTTTACGGTAAGGTTCACGCTAAACTTAATATTTTTTCAAGACTTCATATAAAGCAGTTTATTGAGGGTGTTCGAAGCGGAAAATCGAGCGAGATGATGAACATTACGGGCGGTTACCATTACCATACCGTAAGAGCCGAATCAGAAGAGGTTTTAAATGCAATTGAAGCCGTTTTAAACCAAAGAAATTATATAGCACCCGAAATATGAAATTAAAGAGGTACAAGTATGATTAAATCTGTTCTTTTAAAGGCATTAACTTTAACAATTATTCTATGCCTTATTTCAGGCTGTGCCGAAAGCAAAACCGCTTCAAAAAAAGAGGATAAAAAGGAGCTTATAACCGTAACCGAAACCGCAGAGCATACTTTGATGAGCTTTAATATCCGAAACACCAACTCAAAGGATTACGGCAATCAGATGTGGTTTTACCGCAAGGATAAATTAGCGGAATACTTATTGAATAACGATGCACAGGTTATTTGTATGCAGGAGGTTAAAAAAGAACAGTATACATTCCTTAAAACCGCATTGGAATCAAAATATGAGGTTATATATTTTGCAAGAGAATCAGGCGGAAATCCTGAAGGTCTTGCCGTAGCATACGATAAATCTGTTTTCAAAGCCGCAGACCAAAAGGTTTTTTGGTTCAGCGACACACCGGAAGAGCAATCAAAAGGTTGGGGCGCAAACTATTTCAGAATTTGCGTTAATGTTTTACTTGAAGATTTAAAAACCGGCGGCAAGCTTAATATATTTAATGTTCACCTTGATTCTTCTTCGGTAGAATCGCGCAACAAATCTGCCGCTTTACTTATAGGAAAGGTTAAAGAAAGCCCGTATCCGTGCGCTGTTATGGGAGACTTTAACGATAAAATCAACAGCGAATGTTTAAATATATTTAATGCCAATATGACCGATTGTCAGCAAGCAGCACCCGATACCGATAACGGAATCACCTACAATAACTGGGGAAAAATTGCCGATAACAAGACTACGCCTATTGATTTCTGCTTTGTTAGCCGAGATACAGTAACACCCCAAAGCTTTAAAATATGCAGAGATAAGTGGGACGAAGTAAACTATTATTCCGACCACTACGCTATAAAAACAAAGATAACAGCAAACTATACGGTAACAAAATATGCTGACTGAAAGCATATTTATATAATTCTTAAAAAAGCTAATAAACTATATAAAAAATGCGGAAGAAGTTAATTTTAAAAAACTTCTTCCGCTTTTATTTTTTTCTTAAAGTGCCTCTTTAAATTTAACTACCGTTTTATATCTTTCATCAGGATTTACTGCGGTGCATTTTCTTACGATTTTACCCTTTTTACCGCCTAACATTTTTTCACTCGGATGCTTACCGCAAAGCATAACATTAAGCATTATACCAAGGGCATAAATATCGGCTCTTCCGTCACTTTGATTAACACCAAGCTGTTCGGGCGAAGCGTAACCTACCGTACCCATAACAACGGTATCGCTCGAAGCATTACTAACCCTGCGTGAAGCATTAAAATCAATAAGCACTACCCTGCCGTTTTTATCAACCATAACATTTTCGGGCTTAACATCACGGTGAACAAGTCCATTTGTATGAAGAACCGTAAGAGCATCACAAACAGCAGATAAAACATTTTTTGCTCCCCTGTAACGGTATTTACCGCTTTCCATAACCTCTGCTACCGTAACACCGTCTATAAACTCTTCAAAAACTATTTGTCCGTTTGAAAGGTTTATTACATCATAAATATTCGGAAGATTTTCAGCGCTTATTTTGCAAAGCACCTCGTAAGCCTCAACAGCATCTTGAAACTCACGCAAAACCATATCTTTCTTTATATTTTTATTGCGGACGCGCATTACCTTACAGCCGTTTTTATCACTTAAAACCGATACCAAGGAATAGCTTTTAAAAATTTCGTTCAAATATTCTTCCCTTGTCATAACCTTTAACCGTTCCATTCCTTATAATCCGCGTTGTAATCCCCTGCTATTGTTCTGTAATAGCGATAATCAAAATTACGGCAGTCTTTAGAACAGTATAAAATAAGCTTTTCAGTGCGAAGTGAATTTTCAGAGAATGCATCCTTATAAATTTCTATCGCAGATGACTTAATGTAAACATTTGAAAGTCCGTAACAACCCGAAAAAGCATTACTCCAAACGGTTTTAACGGTTCGCGGCAATATTACCGTTTTTACAGTTCTGCTTATATTTTCATCACTAAAGGCATACGGCATAACCGCCGCAACGGTTTTACCGTCAATAGTTTCGGGAATATCATATACTCCGTCTTCCGATAATCCGCTCACCTTTGTTATAACAACGCAATTTTCAGGCGTATAAACCGCGCTGTAGCCTTCGGGATAGCAGTTTTCCATAGTTCCCTTTACATAACTATATGTAACAGGCAGTGGTTGTACGGTACTTTCTTCTCCTGATTGCGAAGCATCACTATTTGTATTGGAAATCTGCAAATCGGTATTTTCTTTTTTATTATTATCTTTATCTAATATACTTTTCGGCAAAAACCACACCGTAAAACCAACCGCAACGCACAATAAACCCACCACCAAAGCGAGCCGATATCTGCGCTTTTTAGTAGGCACTTCGATAATCTGCTTTTCGGAAAGCTGGGCCATACAGTAAAGGCAAAAACGCGCATTTTCCTCAATTTCGGCATTACATTCAGGACATTTTCTCATAAACTCACCCCAATGTTTCCAAGCCGTAATCAAAAAGCAGTTGATTTATTTCCATAACCGAAAGACCTTTGCAAATACCGTACAGCACAATACTGTCAAACGGTAATTTAACATAAAGAGGCGAATATCCCGCGCATTTAAGCAGGTTTTGCATTTCCTCAATATTAAGACTCATACCGATACCCAAACACAAAAGTTTTTTGCGTTCAGGCACACGAAGCCCCGAAAAAATCTGATATGCGTAAACCTCGGAAATCTCGGCATTTTTAATAATTCTCGACTTTTTAAGTCCCTTTTCCTCAACCAAACTTTTGAGCATTTCATTGAGGCTTTCTTTTACCATATAATCCTTGTTTTCATCGTAAAAGGTAGAAAAGCTTGCACAAAGCCCCAATTCCTCTACAATTTTTGAAGTATCCTTTTTCATAAACATACATCCTTTTCTTACTTTAACAGCATACCAAATAGCACAAAATTTGTCAACTATGCTGTCAGCATAGGACTTTTTGTGCTGTTTCAGATATACTTCTATAGGATGTTATTTGCTTAAAGCTCGGCATCCTCCGCCGATAGCAAATCAGAAATTGAAACCTCCAGCGCGCGGGAAAAGATAACCAAATCAATGTCGGTCACAAACCTCTCACCGTTTTCGACCCGGCGTATGAAATAATTATCAACATCAAATCCCAAAAGCTGCATTTTTGTAGCCAACCGGCGTTGCGAAAGCTTTTTTCCCTTGCGGATTTGAGCAATTTTCTTTCCGCAAAGATTATTAGTGCCATCGGCGGCCTTGATTTTAAACATAAAACCCCTCATTTTTGTTGAACACTATTTACTTTTTCTTTATTTTATGTTATAATCAAGTGAAAATTGGTGAATAGTGTTCAACAAAATAAAAATTCGGAGGTATATTTATGAAAAAGATTTTATCAATTGTTTTAACGGTAATACTTGTTGTTGCAATAGTACCTTTAGGCGCACTTACCGCAGGCGCAGTATCTTATACCAGCAACGGATTTACCTTCTATGAAGTATATGTACCTGGTACTATTTTAGGTGATAGCTATATCGTTATAGAAAAATACACCGGTTCAAGCACATCTGTTACTATACCCTCAACCCTTCGTGTTCCGGGCTCGTCTTACCCATACAGAGTAAAATCCTTAAGTGGTACATTTAAAGATAATACTCGCATTAAAGAGGTTGTAGTTCCTGATACCATTAACTCTATCGGAAGTAGCACTTTTTCTGGCTGTTCATCCCTAACAACAATTACATTACCTTTTGTAGGCACTTCAAATGAAACAACAAATAAATTCTCTACTATCTTTGGTGGCAGTATTCCGAAAAGCTTGCGAACAGTCAGCATTTCAAGTAACTGTAAAAAAATTGCCGATGAACAGTTTGTGCGTTCGTTCAATATAGTAAATGTATCATTAGATGGCGTAACAGAAATAGGCTATGCTGCTTTTAGCACATGTACCTCTCTTAAAAATTTAAATGCATACAGAGTTACAACCATTGGCGATTACGCATTTATAAATTGTACATCTTTATCACATTGCGGTACTTCGGCAATATCAATCGGTTCTTATGCCTTTTTGGGATGCACATCTCTTGAAAGTATTAATATTAGTAATGTTACTCAATTAAAATCTTCTACTTTTGAAAGCTGTGAAAATTTAAAAAAAGTAACTCTCGGCACAGCATTAACATCTATTTCTTCAACTGCATTTAAAAACTGCCCTAATCTTCAAAAAATATATTATGAAGGAACACCCGAACAATGGAATAATATCAGCGGAAAAAATAATGTAAACGGTGTTCCGATCATATGGAAATCGGGTACTAATTGGGAACTCGCAGTTGACGGAACACTATATCTTTCAGGTTCGGGAGAGTTTGCAGATTTAGAATCGCCCGAAAACACCCCTTGGTATAATTATTCCGAATATATCACTAAAATAGTAGTAGACGCCGCTTTTTCATACATTGGCAATTATCGTTTTAACAGTTGCCAAAATCTTGAAAATTTTGTTTGTGATAATGCAGACCTTACATTCGGTTACTATGTTTTCCCCGAAAACACCACAATTACTATAAACGGCGTTGGCGGGGGAGTTTTAGAAAAATACGCCAAAGAAAATAGCCTTGAATTTACAAAACTCACTAACCCTACCGTACCCGATACACCAACCCTGCGTTATCGCAATGCCAATACCGTAATTTTAAATCAAGTATCAGGATATGAATACAGTATTGACGGAGAAAACTGGCAAGCAAGCACGATTTTTTCAGGTCTTAAAACAGGAGAAACCTATAATTTTTATCAGCGAATTGCAGAGAATACATACGCACCCTCTCAAAAAAGTGAAGCATATTCCGTTTCAACCGTAGGAGCACCTCCTGCACCTGATTTCCATTTTGTTTCCGATAATACAATCATATTAAATTCGACAGAAGGCTTTGAATATAGTACAGACGGTAAAGATTGGTCTGCAAGCTATGTTTTTAATAATATGCCGTATGATACAGAAATCACATTTTATCAAAGACTCGCCGAATCTGATAAAAATACAGTTTCCCCCTCAAGCGAATCAAAACACTGCTATCTTTCCTCAAATCCCGATATATTTATCGGTGAAAGCAAAATCAAAATTATTCCAACAGACGGTTATGAATATCGTTTGAATAATTTTGATTGGCAGGATAGTAATGTATTTACCGGTTTAATCCCCGGTAAAACCTATACCATTTATAGAAGATTTAAGGTTGAAGAGGGCTCAAATTTACAGGTATTCTACAACACAGATGGCATAACCGTCACTATGAACGGAAGCGATTTAACCGACTCGCCGGATGCCGAAACGGTACTTTGGATTAGAAACATACTTTTAACCGAAAAGAATTGCAGAAATTTCGGCGCAGATTTTAACGGAGATTATACCGTAAATGTAAAAGACCTTGTAAATATTAAAAAGACAATAGCGGCGCAAAGTGTAAATCTTGAAGAGATATGTGACATCGATTACACACTTCTTGCTGATACAGGTGATGAAATATATGATTACAAGCTACGCTTTAACATTGACGGAAGCTGTAATTATACAGCTATAGGTTATATTTCAGGTAACAGCACAGAAAAAACATTTAAATTCACATATTCAAATCACGAAATAAAGTCGGAGGCCAAGCGGTCT
>JAZSKL010000121.1:0-2790 GCA_045534855.1 Acutalibacteraceae bacterium | reverse complement strand
GGAACTTTGCAACCCTTACAAAGGCTATGACCGATGTTAAGAATGCAGGTTACATCGGCGGTTACATTGATGTTCAGTCGCTTCTCGCTTCTACAGGTGCCGGTTTCTACAGCTTTAAGGATGGCAAGTTCTCCAACGGTGTTAATAAGATGACTACTGATGTTATTACCCAGATTTCACAGTGGGTAAGCGATGGTCTTATTAAGGATCCCAGAGAGTTTAACCTCCTTAACAACTTCATTAAGGGCAACTGCGGTATTGCTATTACAAACGCTTTCGGTATGAAGGCTACAGGCTACTTTGCAGATATGAACCCCAATGACATAGGCTTTACCTATATTCCGAAGTTCAATGACAGCACAGAGGCTTACACCACAGGTCTTTTCCGTGGTTGGGGTATAGTAAAGGGTGCTAAAAACCCTGTTGCAGCAGGTATATTCTTGCGTGAATATCTTGATGTAAGCAACTATGACCTTGATTCTGCTTTCATAAACAAGGATGCTCAGAACTTCTTCTTCAAGCTTACAAGCGGTGTTGATACTGCTCAAAAGAATCCTTATATGCTTTTGGGTGTTACCCAGCTTTGCAGTGAAACTGTTTCTGACTATACCGGTATTGCAGGTATGGCTCCCGGTCAGGTTAGCACTCAGATTTCAAGCCTTAACAACAAGATTAACAGCAACGCAAACCTTGTAAACGAGGAAATTGCTAAAAACCTTAAGGCTCTTGGAATTAACTAATTTAGCTTTAAATCAATACACCCAAACCGCTTTTGCGGTTTGGGTGGGATTAAGCCGAATAAAGGGGCATTGCTTTAAATGCTTTTTTATTCAGTTTAATTTTCAATTACTTACATATCTTTTATAACTGAAAGGAGTATAAAAATGAGAATTATACGTAATTTTTCTCTGAAAACAGTATCATTGGTGCTTGCTGTATGTGTTATGCTTTCTGCTTTGACGGTAGGCTTCACTTTTACGGTACAATCACAAAATGATACTGCAACTCAACCGTTAAATGAAGGCGGTTCTTCATTTTGGTCAGGAAATATTGCAAGTGATTATGAAAGTGGAGGTGGTACGGAGGATAATCCGTATATTATTAAAACGCCCGAACAGCTTGCAAAGCTTGTAAAGGATGCAAATACCGCAAACAAGTATTATAAGCTTGGTTGTGATATAAATATCAACAATACCTCTTCTGAAAACTGGCAGAGTACCGCAAAGCAGTGGTATGCTTATAATGGTGCGGCTGAATTTCCGGGGTATTTTTCGGGCACTCTTGATGGTGACGGACATAAAATAACCGGTCTATACTATAATTCAAATCATTATTATGTTGGTTTGTTTGTAGCAATGAAAAATGCTACTGTAAAAAATATTACTATCAGTAATAGCTATATGGCTACATCGCGCAATGACGGTAATATTTCCGCCTTTACAGGTTATGTAGGCGGTCCTATAAATTACAGCGGTTGCGTTGTTGATGAATCCGTTACTATTTCCGGTGGTGAGGCTTCGGGCTTCGGTAGCTGGGGTAGCGGTAATGTTACAATAAGCAACTGCGCTTCTACCGCTAAAATAACAGGTAGGGTTCATGCGGGTGCGTTCTTAGCCGATGTATGGAGCAGTACGCTTAAGATTTCAAACAGCTTTGGTACAACTGCTTTCAGCCCGAGACGTAGCTTTACTTCTACTAACAACTATTCAACTGTTAGCGATTCCTATGGAACAAATGTAGTAACCCTTGATAAGATGATAGGCGCTGCGGCAAAGGAAAATATGCCTAATCTTGATTGGGGTAAGTGGAAAACTACCGAATCTTTCCCGATTGTTAAAATTGCAAGCCCTAACGGCACAAAGGGTGAGGTATGGTCAGGTGATATTGCGGCGGCATATGCAGGCGGTTCAGGAAAAACTGCTGATGACCCGTATCTTATAGAAACCCCCGAACAGCTTGCACGTATGGTAGGTTATGATGTTCTTACCAAGTATACAGGAAATATAGAAAATAATTCGTCAAACAAGTATTACAAGCTTACTGCGGATATTTATCTTAATGATGTTTCAAATGCTGATTGGTATACTAAATCAGGTCTTAATGTATGGTATTCCTCTAATGCAAGCCGTTTCTGTGGTAATTTTGATGGTAACGGTTACACAATTTACGGTTTGTATACCGATTCTTCTAAAGATTATGCAGGTCTTTTCCCGGTAGCTGATGCTTGGTCTGCTGACAGAACCTTTAAGAATGTAACTATTTCCCATTCTTATATTGACGGTAAAGGCTTTGCGGGCGGTATTGTAGGCAGAATATATTCAGCCAATAATAAAACCGTTTACTTTAATAACTGCTATGTTACCGATACGGTTGTATTTGGAAATAACAGCGCTTCAGCTTATTGCGGCGGTATAGTTGGATTCCAACAGCCAACAGCTACTTCCTTCTTCTCATTTACAGGTTGTGCTGTGTTGGCAAATGTACCTACAGGCAACGGTTTTGCAGGTGTAGAGCCTACAAGTGGTACATTAAGTATTTCAAACAGCTTTACAGCTAATAATAAATGGTATCCAAAGAGTGCTGCTTTATCGGATTCATATTTGGTATCTGATTTAGCATCTGTTTACGGCTCTGCCGCAAAAGATACAATGCCGGCTCTTGCTTGGAATTATATTTGGTCAGTTAATGAAGATGGTTATCCTACATATTACAGCAGAGATTATGACCTTAACGGAAAAATAGGTGAAGTTTGGTCGGGTCTTACTGCTTTGGATTATGCAGGCGGTAGCG
>JAZSKL010000236.1:0-2469 GCA_045534855.1 Acutalibacteraceae bacterium | reverse complement strand
AGGGAACTCCCTGTTACATTTCCGGCGTTCATCATAGGAATGTTTGTTGCCGACATCATCATCCGCTTGGTAATACGGCGCCTGAAAGCCAAAATACCAACTGCCGCCGCAGTACCTATTACGGTTGATATAAGTGATGATAAAAATGCAATTATAAGGGTATGCTTTAAAGCTTCCATCATTGTTTCATCAAAAAACAGACCCTTATACCAATCAAGTGAGAAACCGCTGAATACCCATACACTGCTTCCCGAGTTAAACGAGAAGAATATCATTACAAGTACGGGCGCATATAAGAAAAGGAGAATAAGTGCCACATATAGGCGGGAAAGTGCCTTCATATAATGACACCTCCCTCATCACTGTCAGTAAAGCGGTTCATAATTGCCATACAAATAAGTATCATAACCATAAGAACCAAAGACAGTGCTGAAGCAATATTATAATAATCAGTTCCGTGATTGAATAAAAATTCAATAGCGTCACCAATAAGCAGGGTTTTGTTTCCACCGAGCTTCTGCGAAATATAGAAAGTGCTTACAGAAGGAACAAAAACCATAGTTATTCCCGAAATTACTCCCGGAAGCGAAAGGGGGAGAATAACCCTGCGAAGTCTTGAAAAGCTGTTAGCTCCAAGGTCACTCGATGCTTCGAGCAAAGAACGGTCGATTTTAGACATTACCGTATAAATAGGGAGTATCATATACGGAATAAAGTCATACACCATACCGAGGATAACAGCACCCGGAGTATTTATAAGCTGTAGCGGCTCAAAGCCTAATTTCTGTAAAAAAGTATTTATGAGACCGGTATTTGCAAGAATGGTTATCCATGAATATGTACGGATAAGGAAGTTCATCCACATAGGCAGCATAACGATAACAAGTATCATTCTTTGAGAGCTTATTTTCATTTTGGTCATACAATATGCCATAGGATAAGCCAACAAAAGAGTAATAACCGTAGCGCAAGCCGCATAAAGGATAGAAAGACCGAATGCTTTTTTATACTTGCCTATCATTGAGATGTTTGCAAGTGTAAACGTACCGTTCTGGTCGGTCAATGCGAAATATACCATTATAAGCAGAGGAACGATAATAAAAATAGCCGACCAAACCATATACGGAGCTGCAATAAGGCGGCTTCCAAAGCTTTTTCTTTTCAACGGCTATTCCTCCTCGCTAACATCGGAAAGACGGTCGATTTCATCGCTGTATGAGCTGTAATCGCCGTAAAGTCCCGAGGAGTCGGATTTTTTCAGAATGTGATTAGCATCAGGCTCAATAAACAGACCAACCTTTTCATCAACCTTGTGTTCATCGGTTGTTTGAATCATCCATATAAAGCCGCCGATATCAACAAAAATTTCATAGTGAACTCCAAGGAAAACTACAGAGGTAACAATACCTGTAAGCATACCGCTTTCAGCAGGTACTATATCAACATCTTCGGGTCTTACAACAACGTCAACCGCTTCGTTTTCACCAAAGCCTGCATCAAGGCAGTCAAAACGGTGTCCCGAAAACTCAACATAGCGGTCGCGAAGCATAACACCGTCAACTATATTAGACTCACCGATAAAGTCAGCAACAAAGGCGTTCTGCGGTTCATTATATATATCCTGCGGAGTTCCTACCTGCTGAATTTTACCGCCATCCATAACAACAACACGGTCAGACATAGTAAGTGCTTCTTCCTGATCGTGGGTTACGAATATAAATGTAATACCAAGCTGACGCTGGATTTTACGAAGCTCCTTTTGCATATCCTTACGAAGCTTAAGGTCAAGCGCCGCAAGCGGTTCATCCAGAAGCAATACCTTTGGATGATTAGCAATTGCGCGCGCAATCGCTACACGCTGCTGCTGACCTCCCGAAAGAGTATCAATACTGCGCTTTTCAAAGCCTGAAAGGTTTACAAGCGATAGCATCTCGGTAACCTTTTGTTTAATTTCCTTTTCCTTCATCTTCTTGATACGAAGACCGAAAGCAACATTCTCATATACATTAAGATGCGGGAAAAGCGCATAACGCTGAAAAATGGTGTTTACCTGACGCTTATAAGCCGGAACACCATTTAAATTTTTACCCTCAAAGATAACATCACCGCTATCAGGCTCCAAAAAACCTGCAATAAGGCGCAAAGTAGTTGTTTTACCGCATCCCGAAGGACCTAAAAGGGTAATGAACTCACGGTTTTCAATCGAAAGATTAAGCCCGTCAAGCACCTTTTCGCCATCAAATGCAACTGATATTTCTTTAAGCTCTACTATATTTTGTTTTTCCATTTAAGCATCCCCCTCCGCGGCCGATGAATTATGTTGATTGCCGCAAAAAGAATAGTAAATTAGTGATCGAATACGATCATACGTTTACCCTGCGGGCAGATGCCCCCAGATGCGTTAAATGCCAATGTGTAAAAAATACAAACCTTGACAATTAAAAACTATACGTCAAAATCGGCAAAAAG
>JAZSKL010000322.1:0-11220 GCA_045534855.1 Acutalibacteraceae bacterium | reverse complement strand
AAAATGAACCCGGCGTGGTCTTTTCCACCAACTATCAGTATATGTGTTCGCAGGCAGGTCAGGATATGATAAAGGATGCCGTTAAGGAACACAATCTTACAGGTATCGTAGTATGTTCCTGTTCTCCCAGAATGCACGAAGCAACATTCCGTAAAACCGCGGCTGCAGCAGGTCTTAATCCATATATGGTTGAGATTGCAAATATCCGTGAGCAGTGTTCTTGGGTTCATAAGGATATACTTACAGGTACTGAAAAGGCAATTATTTTAGGTAAGGCGGCTGTTGCAAAGGTTAATCTTAATGCTCCGCTTACACCGGGTGAGTCTCCCGTTACCAAGCGCGCTTTGGTTATAGGCGGCGGTATTGCGGGTATTCAGACAGCACTTGATATTGCCGATGCAGGATTTCCGGTTGATATAGTAGAGAAAAATCCTACAATAGGCGGTAAAATGGCACAGCTTGATAAAACCTTCCCAACACTTGACTGTGCTGCGTGTATCCTTACTCCTAAAATGGTTGATGTTGCCCAGAATGAGAAAATCAGAATTTTCTCCTACAGTGAAGTTACCGATGTACAAGGTTTTGTTGGAAATTTTGATGTAACAATTAAGAAAAATGCAAGATATGTTAAGGAAGATATTTGTACGGGTTGCGGTGCTTGTGTTGAAAAGTGCCCGATGAAGAAAATTCCTAACGAGTTTAACCTCGGTATGGATAACCGCAGTGCAATATATATTCCTTTTGCACAGGCTGTTCCAAAGGTTGCAACCATTGACCCGAATGCTTGTAATATGCTTAAAAACGGTAAGTGCGGCGTTTGTTCAAAGGTTTGTGCCGCAGGTGCTATCGATTATACTCAAAAAGATGAATACATTGAAGAGAAATACGGCGCTATTGTTGTAGCAACCGGCTTCAATCCTATCAGTATGGATAAGTTTGATGAGTTTGCTTACAATCAGTCCAAGGATGTTATTACATCATTGGAATTTGAGCGTCTTACCAATGCCGCAGGTCCATCAGCAGGTCACTTGGAAAGACCATCGGACGGTAAATCACCCAAGACTATTGTTTTTGTTCAGTGCGTTGGTTCACGTTGCGATTCCTGCGCTGAAAAGGGCAAGGAATACTGCTCTAAAATTTGCTGTATGTATACCGCAAAGCACGCTATGCTTACCCGTGATAAATATCCGGATACCGAGGTTTATGAATTCTATATAGATGGTCGTACTCCGGGTAAAAACTTTGATGAATTCTATCGCCGCGCAGTAGAGGAATACGGTGTTAAGTATATCAAGGGTATGGTTGGTAAGGTAGTACCCGAGGGCGATAAGTTAAAGGTTCAGGCTTCTGACCTTATTGCAAATAAGCAGCTGCATATTGATGCGGATTTGGTTGTTTTGGCTGCGGCTATTGAGCCTGTTAAATCTGCCCGTCCTCTTGCTACTATGCTTACTGCAAGTATGGATACAAATGACTTCTTTACCGAAGCTCATCCGAAGCTTCGTCCCGTAGAAAGCCCAACAGCAGGTGTGTTCCTTTCAGGCGCCTGCCAAGGACCTAAAGATATTCCTGAAACCGTATCACAAGCAGGTGCTGCGGCTTCCAAGGTTATAGGTCTTCTTGCTAAAGATAAGCTTACAGGCAATCCTTGCGTTGCAAGCTCTAATGAGCTTATGTGTAACGGTTGCTCGGCATGTGCGAATGTTTGTCCTTACGGTGCAATCAGCTATGAGAATAAGGAATTCCGTATGCCTGACAGAACAACACAGATAAGAAGAGTAGCTTCTGTTAATCTTGCGGTTTGTCAGGGTTGCGGTGCTTGTACCGTTGCTTGTCCTTCGGGCGTTATGGGCCTAAAGGGTTTTGCAAACTTACAAATTATGGCGGAGGTTGACGCAATATGCAAGTAAATGAATATAAGCCTTTAATCGTTGCATTTTGCTGCAACTGGTGTTCTTATGCAGGTGCTGACCTTGCGGGTAATAACCGTTTGGCTTATCCTGCCGATGTTAAAATAATTCGTGTTCCATGCTCATGCCGCGTTAATCCTATGTTTATTCTGCGCGCATTCCAGCGCGGAGCAGACGGTGTTATTATCTGCGGTTGCCACCCGGGGGATTGCCATTATACTTCGGGTAACTATTATACCCGCCGCAGAATGTCCGCTCTTTTCTCTATGCTTGACTATTTAGGTATAGAAAAAGAACGCACACGCCTTGAGTGGGTATCGGCAGCAGAGGGCGCAAAATTTGCCGCAATAATGAATGATTTTGTTGAGAAGGTAACAGCCCTTGGCGAAAATAAGAGATTGGAGGATTTGAGATGCAAAAAATAACTCGTGAACAACTGATTGAAAAGGCATCAGAACTCCTCGCAAACGGAACTGTAAGCTGTGTTTTAGGATGGGGAATGGGTGAATTTAGTTATGATGTAACCCCTACCGTATTTAAAACAGCCCAAGAACTGCAAAACGGTTTTGTTTTTAATGATTTTTGCGGCGCAAACTTCTCTAAATATCTCGTTACAAAAACTAAAAAGCTTGAGGGTAAAATCCTTGTATTTTTAAAGCCTTGCGATACCTATAGCTTTAATCAGCTTTTAACCGAGCATCGATTTGACCGCGAAAAAGTTTACGCTGTCGGTATTCCTTGTGAGGGTATGGCGGATATTTCCAAAGTTAAGGCAATCTGCGGTGACGGTATTTCATCTATTGGCTCAAACGGCGATAAGATGACCGTTACAACACTTTACGATGACAAGCCTTTCGTTATTGAAACCGAAAAGGTATTAGCAGAGCGTTGCATTAACTGTAAGAGCAAAAAGCACGTTGCTTACGATGAATTACTCGGTGATGACGGAGACGTAGTTGAATCTAATAGATTTGATGAGGTTGCCCGTCTTGAGGCTATGACTCCCGATGAAAGATTTGCTTTCTGGCAGAATGAGCTTTCCCGTTGTATCCGTTGCAACGCCTGCCGCGATGCCTGCCCTGCTTGCACCTGCGAAAAATGCGTTTTTGATAATCCAAATTCCGGAGTGGAGAATAAGTCTCCTGCTAACGAATTTGAGGAAAAATTATTCCATATTATAAGAGCATACCACGTTGCAGGTCGTTGTACCGACTGCGGTGAGTGCTCGAGAGTATGCCCGCAGAATATACCGTTGCATTTGCTTAACCGTAAGTTTATTAAAGATATTAACGAGTTTTACGGTGAATATCAGGCAGGTGCAGAGGTTGGTATGCGCGCTCCTTTGGTTGACTATACAACCGAGGATTTAGAACCCGGCGAGGTCTTTAACAGGGGGGATAACAATGCGTAAATGTTCTCTTGATAAAATTAACCTTGTTTTTGCTGAAATTGCAAAAAATGCAGAACTTTATCTTCCTGTTGACCAGAATGACGGTAGTGCCGCTTATAAAAAATGGGATGAGGGCACTGTTTGGAGCAATGCTCTTAATACAGTAAGAAGCCCCAAAGACTTCTTCTTCCCACAAACCGAGGATTTAATGCAGTTTAAAACACAGGGCAAAAATATTGAAATTATCGATACAAGAACTGCTCTTGATGATTTTGTTATCTTCGGTGTAAGAACTTGTGACGTAAAGAGCTTTGATATTCTTGACCGCGTATTTTTAAGCGAGCCTGTTGACAGCTTTTATGCATTAAGAAGGCAACACGGCATTATAATTTCACTTGCCTGCACAAGACCAACGGAGACCTGCTTCTGTAAGACTTTTGGTATTGACCCATCGGAGCCTTCGGGTGATATATCTGCTTGGAAAACCGAAAAAGATATCTATTTTAAGGCAAATACCGAAAAGGGAGAAGCATTATTAAATAAGATTTCTGATTTAACAGAAGATTGTGATGATTCAGCAGTTTCGGAGCAAAAATCAAAAATCAATGCCGTTATGGATAAGCTCCCGCTTAAAAATCTTACAACTGATGCTTTCGGCGGGGGAAAAACAAGCGAGCTCTTTAATGCTCCCGAGTGGGATGAATTATCTGCGGCTTGCCTTGGCTGCGGTACTTGTACATTCGTTTGTCCTACCTGTCAGTGCTATGATAATAAGGATTTCAATCCCGGCAACGGCGTTATTCGTTACAGATGCTGGGATTCCTGTATGTATTCTGACTTTACCAAAATGGCTCACGGTAATAACCGCCTTACCCAGAAGGAACGCTTCCGTCAAAGATTTATGCATAAGCTTGTATATTACCCCGAAAATAATGACGGTTTGTTTAGCTGTGTAGGTTGCGGCAGATGTCTTGCAAAATGCCCTATCTCTATGAATATTGTAAAAGTAATGAAAAAGATCGGAGGAAAAAAAGATGAATAATATAAACGAAACTTTGATTCCAAAAATCGGTGTTATTACTGATGTTCGTATAGATACACCCGATATTAAAACATTCAGGGTTGTAACTCCCGATGGCAAAAAAGCCTTTGACCATATGCCGGGTCAATGCGCTATGCTTTCTGTTCCGGGTGTTGGCGAAGCTATGTTTTCCATTACATCTTCTCCTAATAACGAGGAATATATGGAGTTTTCCATTAAAAAGTGCGGTTGTGTAACCGATTGGCTGCATCAGGCAGAGCCGGGTCAGCAGATCACCATCCGCGGACCTTACGGTAAGCCTTTCCCCGTAGATGATGTATTTGCAGGAAAAGACCTATTGTTCATTGCCGGTGGTGTTGGTTTAGCGCCTCTTCGCTCGGTTATAAACTACTGTCGCCATTACCGTGACCGTTACGGCAAAATAGATATAGTTTACGGCTCACGCAGTAAAGATGATTTGCTTGATTATAAGGAAATTATTGAAGAATGGGCAACCGATGAGGGTGTTAGTGTTCATTTGACTATTGATAATCCGCAAAAGGGTTGGGACGGACACGTAGGTTTTGTTCCAAATTATGTAAAAGAGCTCGGATTTGATACAAATAAGGTAGCTGTTTTATGCGGTCCTCCTATTATGATTAAATTCACACTTGAAGGACTTTGCAGCATTGGCTTTGATAAGACCGATGTTTATACAACACTTGAACTGCGTATGAAATGCGGTGTCGGTAAATGCGGCAGATGTAATGTCGGCGCAAAATACGTTTGTAAAGATGGTCCGGTCTTCCGTTGCGATGAATTGGAAGAACTTCCCGATGAGTATTAAAAGGAGAAAAGATATGGAAAAGACAGTAAATATATTTCTTTTCGGTAAAAAGTACGAAGTGCCCGAAAATCTTACAATTATGACCGCTATGGAATATGCGGGTTATCAATTGGTTCGCGGTTGCGGTTGCAGAAACGGCTTTTGCGGTGCTTGCGCTACAATTTACCGTATAAAAGGCGATCGTGAATTACATGCTTGTCTTGCTTGCCAAACCAAGGTTGAAGATAATATGTATATTGCTACATTGCCGTTCTTTCCGCTTGTTAAGCAGGTTTATGATATTGAAAAGGTTCCAACAACCGAAACGGTTATGATGCAGCTTTATCCCGAAATATATGCTTGTATAGGTTGTAACGCTTGTACCAAGAGCTGTACACAGGGTCTTAATGTTATGCAGTATATCGCTTACGCTCAACGCGGTGATTTTGAAAAATGTGCTGAAGAATCCTTTGACTGCGTAATGTGTGGTGTTTGCTCATCCCGTTGTCCTGCAGGTATTTCACATCCGCAGGTTGCAATGCTTGCAAGAAGAATAAACGGTAAGTATTTAGCTCCCGGTTGCGGACATCTTGAGGACCGTGTAAAGGAAATAAAAGACGGCGACTTTAATGAGCTTATTGAAGCTCTTATGCAGAAGCCTATTGAAGAAATGAAAGAACTCTACAACAACAGAGAAATTGAGAAGTAAGGAGGAAAGCGCGTTATGTATTCGGAAAATTTTCAAAAATCTTTAGAGCTTGTTGAAAAGGCAAGAGAAAAAAATATAGCTTTAGAGCCGGAGCGTATGACCGCAAAGCAAAAGGAAGATTTGCTTGCAGCTTTCCATCCGGACTATAGAAAAGACCAGTTTGATACTCTTAAAATCGGTCCTAATAAGGGTGATAAGGTTCCTTTTGAATTAGCAGAGATTTTGCAGGCACACAGCCGTATTACAGCTGACAGTGTTGACCTTGCAAACCCTGATTATGAAACCGATGTTTTGATTATAGGCGGTGGCGGTGCAGGTGCTTCGGCCGCTATTGAGGCTAATGAAGCAGGAGCTGACGTAATGATTGTTACAAAGCTTCGTATAGGCGATGCTAACACAATGGTGGCAGAGGGCGGGATACAGGCTGCCGATAAGCCAAACGATTCTCCTGCAATCCACTTTGTTGATGCTTTCGGCGGCGGTCACTTTGCGGCAAAACGCGAGCTTCTTTCAAAGCTTGTTTGTGATGCACCCGAGGCTATTCAGTGGCTCAGTAACTTGGGCGTTGAATTTGATAAGGATGCAGATGGTACAATGGTTACAACACACGGCGGCGGTACTTCACGTAAGCGTATGCATGCGGCAAAGGACTATTCCGGTGCTGAAATTATGCGTACCTTGCGCGATGAGGTTATGAACCGCAATATTCCGGTTGTTGATTTTACAGCAGCCATTGAGCTTATACTTGATGAAAACGGCAATGCCGCAGGTGCGGTTCTTATGAATATGGAAACCCGCGAATTGCTTGTTGCAAAGGCAAAAACAGTTATAATTGCAACCGGTGGTGCAGGACGTATGCATTATCAAGGCTTCCCGACCTCTAACCACTATGGTGCTACTGCTGACGGTCTTGTTTTAGGCTACCGTGCAGGTGCAAAATTGCTCTATGCTGAAACCTTGCAGTATCACCCAACAGGTGTTGCATATCCTGAACAGATTTTTGGTGCGCTTGTTACCGAGAAGGTTCGTTCTTTGGGCGCAAAGCTTGTTAATGAGAACGGCGAAGTATTTATGCATCCGCTTGAAACACGTGACGTTGCCGCCGCTTCTATCATTCGTGAGTGCAGTGAGCGCGATAACGGTGTTAATACCGGAAACGGCAAGGGTGTTTGGCTTGATACCCCGATGATTGAAAAAATCGGCGGTGAGGGCACAATTATGAAGAGAATCCCTGCTATGTGGAGAATGTTTGATAAATACGGTATTGATATCCGTAAAGAGCCTATTTTGGTTTATCCTACTCTTCACTATCAAAACGGCGGTCTTGATATTGATGCAAACTGTATGACCACAAATGTTGAAAACCTCTTTGTTGCAGGTGAGGCAGTTGGCGGAATTCACGGTAAAAACCGTCTTATGGGCAACTCCTTGCTTGATATTATCGTTTTCGGCAGAAGCGCAGGTATAAACGCTGCTGCTAAAGCAAAGAATACAACTGTTGGTAAGCTTACATTGGCTCATATCGAGAAATTCGAAAAAGAAATAAGCGGTGCAGGAATTGAAACAGAGGTTGTTTCCCCGAAACTGCTTCCTAACTATACCAATCAGAAAAGCATATAAGGAGATATAGAAATGAAGTTTTTTGATGGTGTTATTTCTATAAACGATACATACACATTGTTGTTTGTACTTTTCGGTGTTCTTTTGGTTGGATATGCATTTGGCAGAATAACTATAAAGGGTATATCCTTGGGTGATGCAGGCGTATTTATTATAGCGTTGCTCTCGGGTGCGTTGTTCTTCAGTGTGGATGCAGATAAAAAATTACTCTTTGATGCCTCTTCAACAGGATATGACTTTTCGGACGGTCTTGGTGTTATTGAAAGCTTGGGCTTAATAATGTTTGTAACATCGGTTGGTTACATAGCAGGCCCGAAGTTTTTCGGTAATTTTAAAAGGAATTTTAAGTCCTATGTTTTGTTAGGTCTTGTTATTATTGTGGCAGGCGGTCTTACCGCAGTTGGCTGTGTTTATGCAGGTGAATTGTTTGGTTACGGCGGCTCTATTGCCGAAAAAGACGGTTTCGTTGCTATGATTTCCGGTTTGCTTTCAGGCGCGTTAACTTCAACCCCTTCGTTCTCTGCTGCAAAGTCAACGGTTGCTTCCGAATATACAGGTCTTGTTTCGGTGGGCTATGGTATTGCGTACATCTTTGGCGTTATCGGTGTTGTTCTGTTCGTTCAGATTATACCGAAATTAACAAAGGCAAATATGGAAGAGGAACGCGCTAAAATTACCGTTAAAGCCGAAAATACCGAAAAGAAAAAGATATTAAAATTGTTTGAGATTGACCATATGGGTATAGCAGGCTTCTCTCTCGCGGCTATTCTTGGTACAATTATCGGACAAATTAAAATTCCGCTTACTTCTAAAGGACTTGACGGTACATGCTTCTCGCTTACTACAACAGGCGGTTGCTTGCTTGTAAGCTTGGTTCTCGGTCATTTTGGAAGAATCGGACGTATCGGTATTATGCCGGCACAAAGCACTCTTAAATTTTTCAGAGAGTTGGGCCTTGTATTTTTCTTAGCAGGTGCAGGTATACCCGGCGGCGCAGAGTTCGTAGCTAACTTTGATCCTATGTATTTTGTATACGGAATGATAATGACTATTCTGCCTATGATACTCGGATTCTTGTTTGCAAAGTATGTTCTTAAACTCAGCTTGCTTAACAATTTAGGCTCAATTACCGGCGGTATGACGAGTACTCCGGCTTTGGGAACGCTTATCAATGTTGCAGGAACAGAAGATATTGCTTCTGCTTATGCCGCTACTTATCCTATCGCATTGATTGCAGTTGTTCTGGTTTCGCAATTCCTTATTATCTTATTTTAATAGTTTTTAAAGCTATATAAATCAAGAAAACAGCACGAATTTTCGTGCTGTTTTTCGTTTTACGCATAAACTTATAAACAAAAGAATATTAAAAAAGTTTTTCACATACAATTAAACAGTATATTAGGAGTTGATTGTATGAGAGAAACCGTGAAGATAAGGGCTGTAACGCTGGGGGAGTATATTTTGCAAACGGGGGCAACGGTACGCGCAACAGCAAAGGTCTTTAAAATCAGCAAATCAACCGTACATAAAGATGTTTCTGAAAGGCTTCGTTATGATGATCCTCAGCTTTATAAAAGGGTTAAAAAGATTTTGGAAAAGAACAAGCAGGAGCGTCATATAAGAGGAGGTATGGCAACCCGTAAAAAGTATAAGGGCGAATAGATAACGTTTGTCTGCGGCTTGGCTTACATAACTATTTTTGATAATTACGGAATTGGTATTGATTTTCCTGTAATTCGGTGGTAAAATATGTTTGCTACACAAGTTGAATATTTTAGCTCGTATGAGTGTATTTTTATTTAGGTAAAAATGCATTCTCTGTTTTCGCATTCGTATGAGCAATCGAAAACTTGTGTAGCAACAGGACGAGTTTGCGTTTTTCGTGCGTAAAGCCTTGTCTTTACGCATTTTTTAATATATAAATATTTTTAAAGAAGAGGATTGCAAATGAAAAGATTTAAAAAAGTTATATCACTGATATTGTCTGTTGTTTTGTTGTTGTCGGTTTTACCGCTAAATGTGTTTGCAACAGATAACAATCCTGTTGTAAGTATTTCAATTTCAGATACCTATGTTTGTGACGGGACTCAGGATGCGGAAGGGAAATTTAACGATTTCAGTATAATGGTAACTGCTAATTATGAAGGCGGTGCTGTTGGGTCAAGTTATACTATTAACAGAAACAGCAGTGTAGAGACCGATTGGGGAGCCTTGACCTTATCCGATAACCAAGATGATGAACTCTGGGAAGTGGGAAATACTTATCAGGTCACCGGTATTATAGGAGATTTAAGCACTACATTTAATGTTACCGTTTTAGAAATAGAAAGCATAGAAATAGAAGATGTTGAGCTTGTTGAAAACAATAACGGATATATGGAAGGTTATTGGGATATAGATAATAACTATTTGGAATGGTTCAGATATTATATAGAGCCTAATAATATAACCGTAAATTTCACAAACGGAATGTCTGTATCAGGCTATACATCTGAGATCCAAAATTTTATTGGTGTATATCCACAGTGCAATTCGGATCAATCTTTCGAAAATCAATGGGGCATAGGGGAACATACGGCTACATTATATCTGGCAGGCTTTGAAATAGATTATACCGTTATTATTAAAGAATCTCCAATTCGAAGCATAGAGGTAAAAGATGTGACCGTTTATGAAAATATAGGCGGATATGAAACGGAAAACGGATATTATTATAATATAGATCCGTTTTTTGACGTTACTTTTTCTGATGGTTCAAAGCTGGAAGGCTGCAAAAGTTATGTTTATTATGACGGTAAATACTTTTGGCTTAATGTGGAAACTAATCAATACGAAGAACCTTGGAGCGTGGGTAATACATATATTGCAACAGCGGTTTTTGCCGGAAAGAGTTATAATTATAATGTAACTGTAGCCGAAAATCCAATAGAACGAATTAATATTAAAGATATAATACTTTATGACGGAATTCATAACTGTTACGGTGAATATAACTTTCATCCGTTTTTTGATGTAGTATTAAAAGACGGTACTGTTTATAAAGATGAGGAATATGGTATTGATATTAACGGTACTTATATTTCTTTGGAATATACCTATGATCAGGAAAATTGGAAAGTGGGGAATACATACAGTATTTCCGGTGAATTGGCTGGAATTACCGATACCTTTAATGTAACTATTGAGGAAAATCCTATAGAAAGCATTGAATTTACAAAAATGCCGAGAACGGAGTATTTGACCGGTGAATTTTTTGATATGCGCAATGCAGAGCTTAGAATAAATTACACTGATGGCAAATACGAGGATATAATTTTAGATGAGTGTATTTATGATATGAATACTACTATTATTAGATTTGAGTATATTGATATGTCCTTTGATTTTTGCACAAATACTAATTTCTTTTTTGAAGACGGCAAACAAACTGTTACGATTGATTTACTTGGGAAAGAATTTAAAATAGATGTTAATGTTTCTAAAAACCTTGCAGAAAGTGCTCAGCTAAAGGTTGAGAACGATTATTTGGTGATAACCGTTAATAATTCTGATGGTAGCTCTTATGAACTTAAAATAGTAGGGAATGATATCAGAGCAGGTGATGACGGCGTTATAAGAGGTGGCTTTTTTGCCGAAAATATGATTTTTGAAGCTGCGGTATACTTCGATTATGATGAAAACAGTAAAACCTACACAAATGTAAGCTTTGAATTGGTGAATTTTGCTGATGAAGATTTAAAAACA
>JAZSKL010000187.1:0-3914 GCA_045534855.1 Acutalibacteraceae bacterium | reverse complement strand
TTATTCAAGATACAAAGGAGCACGGCACATTGATTGATACAACGCATGGCAGAAGAACGCGCGCCGTTATTATCACCGATAGTGACCATATAATTTTAACATATTTGCAATCGGAAACACTTGCTAATCGTATTGCTGAGGAAAATAATGTAACCTACGAGGAGGAAACTGAAGATGAATAAAGGCAGACTTTTTATAGTTTCAGGGCCCTCGGGTTCAGGCAAAGATACCGTATTGAAAAAGGTATTTGAAAAGTATCAGGATATTTCTTTTTCAATTTCCTCCATAACAAGGGATATGCGTGCAGGCGAGATTGCAGGCGAGAAATATAACTTTATATCCCGAGAAGAGTTTGAACGGATGATTGCCGACAACGCCCTTTTGGAGCATAACATTTTTGTTGGCAACTATTACGGAACACCGAGAAAGCCGGTTGAGGATTGTATAAATTCCGGCGGTGATATGATTGTTGAGGTTGATGTAAACGGCGCGGCTCAAATCAGAGAGAAAATGCCTGAAGCTGTAAGCATATTTATTATGCCTCCATCTTTTGAGGTTCTCCGTCAGCGTTTGAGCGGCAGAGGAACAGAAACCGAAAAGCAGGTTGCTGATAGGCTTCTTAGCGCTATAGGCGAGATAGCACGCGCTGTTGAGTATGACTATATTGTTGTAAATGACGTGCTTGAAGAAGCGGTTGAGGATTTGATTTCAGTTATACGTACCGACCGCTTTAAAACCGACCGCCAGACAGAGCTTATAAATGAAATTTTAAATAAAGCATAATTTTGAAAGGATTTGATTTAAAATGGCTAATGAGAATAAGGGACTTAATGCAAATATCGGCAGATTGATTGAGGGTTACGATAACCGTTACCGCTTGGTTATGGATATTGCGAAGCGCGCAAGAGATATTTCCGAGAAGCCCGATAAAACCGAGGAAGAAATGATAACCAAGCCGGTTAGTATGGCTATTGATGCTTTGGCAGACGATACAGGTCTTGCAGAATAATATTGAATTAAGCTGTTGAGGGGAGGAGAGCAGGATGTGCCATAAAGTCGTTAGTATAGCTATTGACGGTGCAACCGGCTCTTTTGACCGTTTATATAGCTATTTAGTACCAGAAAGCCTTTTTGAAAAGGCGGTTGAGGGATGCCGCGTTACCATTCCTTTCGGCAGGGGTGACAGTAAGCGTCAGGGTATGATTTTCGGATGCTCTAAAGAAGAGAATAACGGTAAACTTAAATATATTTATGATGTTACCGATGATACGCCGGTTTTAAATGATGAAATGCTTAAGATGTGCGAATGGATGAAAGAGCATACATTTTGCACCTACTTTGATGCAGTTCATACTATGCTGCCAAGCGGTCTTAACTACAAGCTTGCCGATTATTACTATGCCTGTGAGGATTTTGCGGCTGCCAGTATTTTATCGGAGTCTCAACAGGAAATTTACGAATATCTGCTTAAAAACGGTGAAACCTCTCGTGAAAAGCTCGAAAAAATCTTTGATAACGCAGAGCAAACTTTGAGCCTGCTCGAAGAGAATGAAGCGGTTTTAAGGGAAAGCACACCCGTAAGGAAAATGGGTGACCTTACACGGCGTTATGTGAGACTTGCTGTTGATGAAAATGAGCTTGCAAGCATAAAGCTTACCGACAGACAGCGTGAAATAGCACAGCTTGTTGTAGAAACTGGTAGCTGCGCCGTAAAGGAATTGCAGTATTTTACGGGAGCTTCTGTATCTGTTATTGATGCTCTTATTAAAAAAGGTATATTTGAGAGCTTTGAAAAAGAGGTTTTCAGAACTCCCAAAGCCTTAAAAATTAAAGCAGACCCAAAACCAATAAATTTAACCGAAGAGCAACAAAATGCCTATAACGGTCTTTTAGAGCAGTTTCAGGATGAAAAAGCTCATGTTTCACTGCTTTACGGAGTTACGGGAAGCGGAAAAACTTCTGTATTTTTAAAGCTTGTTGATAAAGCTGTAGAAATGGGCAGGGGCGTTATTGTTATGGTGCCTGAAATTGCGCTTACACCTCAGATTATAGGTATTTTCAGCAACCGTTACGGAAAAAATGTTGCGGTTTTCCATAGCGCAATGTCGTTAGGACAGCGAATGGACGAATACAAGCGCATAAAACAGGGCAAGGCAAATATTGCAATAGGAACAAGGAGTGCGGTTTTTGCGCCGTTTTCCGATTTGGGACTTGTTATTATTGATGAGGAACAGGAGCATACCTATAAATCTGAAAAATCCCCGCGCTTTCATGCAAGGGATTTAGCCAAATTCAGGGTAGCTTACCATAAGGGGCTTTTGTGTTTAGCTTCTGCAACACCCTCTGTTGAAAGCTACAGCGCCGCGCTTTCCGGCAGGTACTCACTTTTTAAGCTTACAAAGCGTTACGGCAGTGCGGTATTACCTACTGTTGTAACGGTAGATATGAAAAAGGAAATTTTAAACGGAAACAGCGGTAGTATAAGCACTCCGCTTTATGAGGCTATCGAAAATGCACTTTCGGACGGTAAGCAGGCGATAGTTTTACTTAACCGCAGAGGTCATAATACCTATATAACCTGTCCTTCTTGCGGTTATATAGCAACTTGTCCTAATTGCAGCGTTTCGCTTACTTATCATTCGGCAAACCGCAGGCTTATGTGCCATTATTGCGGTCATTCGGAAGAAATGCCCAAAAAATGTCCGCAGTGTGAAAACGACAGCGTTAGATTTTTGGGAGTTGGTACGCAAAAGGTTGAGGAAGAGTTATCACAGCTTTTTCAAAATGCCCGAATTGTCAGAATGGATGCAGACAGTACCATAACCCGCGAATCCTATACCAAGTATCTTACCGCATTTGCAAACGGCGAGTACGATATTATGATAGGTACGCAGATGGTTGCAAAGGGTCTTGACTTCCCGAATGTTACGGTGGTTGGCGTTATAGGTGCGGATAAGGCATCGTACAGCGAGGATTACCGAAGCTTTGAGCGTACCTTTTCATTGCTTACGCAGGTAGTGGGAAGAGCGGGCAGAGGCGGATATGAAGGTCAGGCGGTGGTTCAGTCTACTGATCCCGATAACAGTATTATAAGTCTCGCTTCGGTTCAGGATTACGATGCTTTTTATAATGAGGAAATTATGACCCGTAAGGTTATGACGTTTCCGCCGTTTTGTGAAATTTGTGTGATATGCGTTACTTCGGCAGATAGATTTCTTGCCGAGGATACAATAAAAGAGCTGTTCGGAAGAATGCGCGAGCTTTTAGACGGCGAGTATAAGGATGTTAAGACTATTGTTTTAGGACCTGCCGTAGCGGCTATGCCCAAGGTGAATAACCGTTACCGTTACCGCCTTACGGTAAAATGCCGTAATAATCAGCGGTTTCGCGATATGTTAAGGCAGGCTGTTGATATGCGTCTTAAAAGAGATGTGTCTTTAAGCGTTGATATTAACCCTGAAACAGTTATATGATAAAACGTAAGAAAGTAAGGTAAAAGCTATGGCTATCAGAAATATTGTAAAGGTCGGCGATGATGTATTAAGAAAGGTGTGCCGTACACAGCTCACTTTTGATGAACGTCTGCATCAAACCTTGGATGATATGGCTGAAACAATGTATAAAGCCGAGGGTGTCGGTCTTGCTGCACCGCAGGTTGGCATTTTAAGACGTTATTGCGTGGTTGATGTGGGTGACGGGATAATCGAGCTTATAAACCCTGTCATTATAGAAAAAAGCGGGGAGCAGGTAGGTGAGGAAGGCTGCCTTTCTGTGCCTAACCGCTTTGAAACGGTTAAAAGACCGTTAAAAGTTACCGTTAAGGCGCAGGACCGCAACGGTAAAACCTTTACCGTTACAGGTGAGGGCTTTAAGGCTCGTGCTTTTTGCCATGAAATAAGTCGGAGGCCAAGCGG
>JAZSKL010000073.1:0-9182 GCA_045534855.1 Acutalibacteraceae bacterium | reverse complement strand
CCATTAAGGGGAAGGCTAATTGGAACGGAAAATGTGCTCCCTACCCAAAACGCCCGAAGGGCATATCGCGTGCGAAGCACATATCGCACGCAATCGCGTATATAGCAAATTTCCAAGGAAATTTATATCGCACATTATGCCTATCGGCGTAATACAAAGTTCGGTTTATTCTTTGTTATGCATTCTGTATGATAAAGTCATAAGGCTATCGCCGAAATGCATATTTTCTACCGCAACATCGGGATAATCAAGGCTTAAATCATAATGGCTGAAATTCCAAAATCCACGAACGCCAAGCTTTACAAGCTGTTCGGCAAGAATTTTTGCTTCATCCTTCGGCACGCAGAAAATAGCCGCCGCAGGAGAGTTTTCCTTGCAAAATTCATCCAAAGAAGCAATATCTCTTATAGGCATTCCGCGAAGCACCTGACCTACAAGCGATTCCTTACGGTCGAAAATACCGATAAGGCGGAAGCCGCGCCTTTCAAAATTAAGGTGCATTGAAATAGCTCTTCCGAGGTTGCCTGCGCCGATAAGAATAGCATTCTGGGGACGGTCAAGCCCTAAAATCTGCGCGATTTCTTCCTGCAGGTCAACTATATTATATCCGTAGCCCTGTTGACCGAAGCCGCCGAAGCAGTTAAGGTCCTGTCTAATCTGGCTTGCGGTAAGCCCCATACGGTTAGAAAGCTCTTTTGAGGAAATACGCGTTAAACCCTCGTTTTTAAGCTCCCCCAAAAAGCGATAATATCGGGGCAGTCGGCGGATAACCGAGTTTGAAATCCCTTTTGTGTTCATATAATCAATACCAATCTTTTCCTTTAAATTAGTTTTCTGTTTTTTTAGGGCGTGTCATAAGATTTTTAACCATATCGGTAATGCTGTTGCCTTCGTACAAAACGCCGTAACATTCTGTAACAATCGGCATATCTATCTTATATTTACGCGAAAGCTCATAAGCCATAAGTGCGGCATAGTAACCCTCAACCGTACCTACCTCTCTTAAAGCATCCTCAACCGCCATACCGCTGCCAACCTTATAGCCAAAGCGGTTATTACGGCTGTGGCGAGAGGTACAGGTAACAACCAAATCGCCGATACCGGTAAGTCCTGCAAAGGTCATCTCCCGAGCGCCCATACAAACACCGAGTCTTGCCATTTCGGCAATACCGCGGGTAATAAGAGCAGCCTTTGTGTTATCACCGAGACCCATTCCGTCACAAAATCCGGCGCAAATTGCGATTACGTTTTTAAGCGCACCGCCAAGCTCAACACCGATAACATCATCCGAGGTGTAAATTCGAAGGTCATCGCTTGAAAGCATATCCTGAACCACACCTGCAACGGTAAGGCTTTTGCTGGTTGCAACAACCGATGTTGGTATATTTCTTGCAACCTCCTCGGCGTGAGACGGACCCGAAAGCACCGCAAAGCGCACATTTTCACCGAGTTCCTCACAAATAACCTCGGATAAAAGCTTGAGAGAACCCTTTTCGAAGCCCTTTGCAACATTCACAACGATGCCGTAATTTTTCTGTTTGCTCAAAAGCCTTGCAATTTCGCGCACAGCAACAGAGGGCACTGCAATAATAGTAATCTGCGAACCCTCAATATCGTTTATATCGCCCGTTACAAGAATACCTTTCGGAAGTTCAATACCGGGGAGCAAACGCTCATTTGTGCGGGTTTCACGCAATGCGTTTACCTCCGATTCAAATGCCGACCATATAACAACCTCGTGACCGCAGTTAAAGGCGGAAAGCGCCAAAGCCATTCCCCAACCGCCTGCACCGAGAACCGAAATCTTTGCCATTATTTTTTGCCTCCCAGGCTGAATTTCTTTTCTTCGCCTTTTAATAGACGCTTAATATTAGGAATATGCTTTAGATAAACAAAAGAGCACATCATAAAGCACATAATTATCTGCGGAATAATATTTGCAGTTGTATCCCTGAAAATAATTGAGAGAACAAAAACCGCAAAAGTAGCAATAAGCGAGCTTAAAGATACAATTTTGGTGGTAAATGCAAAAAGGAAGAAAACAGCGAGAGCAATCAAAGCAACCCAGAACGGAGTGCAAACGCTGAAAATACCAACGCTCATAGCAACACCCTTACCGCCCTTGAACTGGAAGAAAGCGGGGTACATATGACCGAGCATACAGCAAACACCGCAAAGGTAAGCGGCGTAGGTGGGGTGCATCCAATCGGCAATACCGCTTGTTACATAGGTGAAAACAAGCTCACCTACAAGGCAACCTGCGGCACCCTTCAAAACATCGCAAACAAAGGTGAGAATACCGGGCAAAAGACCTGCTGTACGCATAACATTGGTTGTTCCTGCGTTTCCGCTTCCGTGGTTACGCACATCCTCGTGGGTAAAAAGCTTTGCAAAAATAACCGCAAAGTTTATGCCGCCAATAAGATATGCGGCAAGTGCCACTGCAAATAACAATAAATATGTCATCACTTATCGCCTCTTTCTCGAATAACAAAACGAACCGGTGTACCCTCAAGACCAAAGGTTGAGCGTATCTGGTTTTCAAGGTAACGCTGATAGGAAAAATGGAACAGCTCTGCATTGTTGCAGAAGCAAACAAAGGTTGGAGGGCTGGTTGAAGCCTGCGTCATATAGAATATTTTAAGGCGTTTGCCCTTATCGGTAGGCGGTTGAACGCGCGCCGTAGCATCGGCAAGAATATCGTTGAGCTTACCGGTTGAGATACGCATAGTATTCTGTGCCCTTACATACTTTATAAGCTCAAACAACCGTTCAAGACGCTGACCTGTTTTTGCCGAAATAAATATAATCGGAGCAAAAGGCATAAAGGAAAAATCCTTCATAAGTCTCTTGCGGTAGGCATCCATTGTACTGCCGTCCTTTTCGACTATATCCCATTTGTTTACCGCAATAATGCAAGCCTTTCCCTGCTCAAGCGCAAGACCTGCAACCTTGGAATCCTGCTCGGTAAAGCCATCGTTTCCATCTATCATTATAACACAAACATCACTGCGTTCAATAGCCATTTTTGCGCGCAAAACGCTGTATTTTTCGATTTTATCGTCAACACGGCTCTGACGGCGAAGTCCTGCGGTATCTATAAAGTTAAATTTGCCGAATTTATTTTCAACAAAAGTGTCAATAGCGTCTCTCGTTGTACCTGCAATATCCGAAACAATAGCGCGTTCCTCGCCCGAAATCTTATTAACGAGTGAGCTTTTGCCTGCATTCGGCTTGCCTATAATGGCAACATTTATAATATCCTCATCCTCTTCATCAAATGCCGATTCGGGAAGATATTCGAAAACTGCATCCAATAGGTCGCCCGTACCGTGGCCGTGAACCGAAGAAACGGCAACAGGGTCGCCGAGTCCGAGATTATAAAATTCATATATTTCAGGCGGCATATCGCCAACGCGGTCGCACTTGTTTACGCAAAGAACTATTGGCTTTCCGCTTTTCTGAAGCATACTCGCAATTTCCATATCGGTTGCGGTAACGCCCGTTTTAAGGTCACACACAAAAATAATTACCGAAGCGGTTTCTATTGCAAGCTGTGCCTGCGCGCGCATTCCTGAAAGAATTATATCATCGCTTTTAGGCTCGATACCGCCCGTATCAACAAGCATAACCTTGCGGTCAAGCCACTCGGCATCGCCGTAAATACGGTCGCGCGTAACACCCGGAGTATCGTCAACAATAGAAAGACGCTGACCTATAAGCTTATTAAAAAGGGTTGATTTTCCAACATTCGGTCTGCCTACAACGGCAATAATCGGTTTAGCCATATTTTTTACTCCCCTCTGCCAAGAATACAGTCTAAAAGCTGCCAGCCGTCATTATCAACCGGCGTGATTTTTATGTTTAATCGCTCGGACAGCTCATCCAAAGTAATGCTGTCAAGGAACATATCGCCCTCACTGCGAAGCATTGAAGAAGGGATAAGCAGTTCCTCACCAAGCTCTAAATCCTTTAACTGCTCATAAATATCTGTGGCGGTAACAAGACCCGAAACGGTTATATGACCGCCGAAAAAGTTATTTTTAATTGCAACAACGCGGCAATCAAGAACATCCCACTTTTTGTTGCATCTATCGGCAATTTCCGAAAGCAGCGGATAAGCGGCTTCGCCGGTTGCAATCGTAACTTTGCGGAAGCCCTCGTATTCCTCGCAGTCATCCTCAATAGCCTCAAACGCTTCGCTTTTTAAAAGCGCCCAAAGCCCAACGCCGTTTTCAAGCTGTAAAAAATCACCGTAAAACTCGGCATCGGGAATATCGCGTTTTGCCAAAAGATAAAATTCATCAGACGGATAAACCTTTCGCTCACCGAAGCGAGTGGTACATTCATCGCCTATTTTATCAATAATATCAATAACTGCGCCGGCGCTCTCTTCATCAAAGGGCTCAAGCGGATAAAGACCCTCCCTGTAACGGGTAAGACCAACAGGAACGGCGGCAACCGAGCCGATATTCTTAAGATTTATGAGGTCATAAAGTGAGCTTTCAAGTGCCTTACCGTCATTTATTCCGGGGCAAAGCACCAATTGGCAGTTAAGGCGGATGCCCGCCTCATCAAATCTTTTAAGAAGCGATAAAACCTTACCGGCATTAGGATTTCTCATCATTTTAACCCGAAGCTCGGGGTCGGTTGTATGCACCGAAACATTTATCGGGCTTATGTGCATCTTTATAATGCGCTCAACCTCGTGCTCGGTTATATTTGTAAGGGTGATGTAATTGCCGAAAAGGAAAGAAAGACGCGAATCGTCATCCTTAAAATAAAGGCTTTCGCGAAGTCCTTTAGGAAGCTGGTCAATAAAGCAGAACATACACTTATTTTTACAGCTTCGCTGTTTATCCATAAGGTAGGTATTAAAATTGAGACCCAGCTCGTCAAATTCTTGCTTTTTAACGGTTGCTGTTTTTATATTGCCCGAATTATCGCAAAACTCAAGCTCTAAAACCTCATTTTGCTGATAAAAACGGTAATCCAGAACGTCAACAATTTCCTCGCCGTTGATTTTAAGAAGCGTACAACCGCCCGAAAGTCCTGCTTTCTCGGCAAAGCTTCCCCTATCAACATCCTTTATCAAAACCGACATTTTACATTCACCGCCTTTAAATTCAACTTAAAAAAGAAAAGCAGAGGAGGAATTGCTCCTCCTCTGCCGCCATACAATTACTCCGCAACGTTTACTACTTCGCGGTTGTTATACTTGCCGCAAGCAGGGCAAAGTCTGTGCGGACGCTTATATTCCCCACAGCTCGGACATCTAACCTATGCCGGTGCACTGATCTTCCAAACGTTGTTTCTTCTCTTGTCACGTCTTGCCTTGGAGGTTTTTCTCTTCGGTACTGCCATTTTCAGCACCTCCTTAAATTAGTTATATTTTTAATATTACTGATTAAGTAGTTCGGCCAATTTTGCAAGCCTTGGGTCAATTTCCCGTTTGTTACAACCACATTCGCCCTAGATAATATAGATGGCGAGGATCGAATCATGAGCCTGGCAATACTCTCGGCACAAGAACTTTGTAGGCAAACTCAAGAACACTTCGGTATAAACGAGCTCGTCCACATCGAGCTTCATATCGGGAATGGTGATAATAGTATCACTATCTTCACCCTCGATAGAAACAGCGAGCGCTCTGTTAAATGTAACGGCATAATCGTGCGAAGCTTCTATACCGCAACGGTCACAATAACCGTCATAAGTATAGCTGATAAGCAAATCAAGCACAACCATATCGGCCTTGTTTGAAACCGAGCCTTTTACATTTACGGGCTTTTTGAGCGGAAGAACACCCGAAAATTCCAAGTCACTCAGATCCAACTCGTGAGAAATGGGCAATACGGCACCGTCCTCGGCAAAAATGCGTTTTAAATCAAGTGTCATAGTTTCCACCTCTATCGTCACAAAGTCCATTATATCTATAATTACGCCTTTTGTCAAGTTTTTATTTCAAAAAACTCTCTTAAATACTATGATTAAAGCGTATTATATATACCTATAATATATATAGTGTATCACTCACTCGCAAAGCACAACTACTGTCTCCTCATCGAACGGAGGAATTTTTACATAAATGCGTTCATTTTTTGAAGTGGGTATATTTTTTCCAACATAATCGCCACGAATAGGCAATTCGCGGTGACCGCGGTCAACAAGCACCGCAAGCTGAATACTTGCCGCCCTGCCGAACTTCATCAACGCATCCATTGCCGCGCGAACGGTACGCCCTGTATAAAGAACATCATCAACAAGTATAACGCGCTTGCCTGTAATATCAAAAGGAATATCGGATGAGTGAATAACCGGCTCTGCGCCCTCATTAGATAAATCATCGCGGTAGAAGGTAATATCAAGCACCCCTGTATCAACCTTTTTCCCCTCAATGGATGCAATGTTGGAGGCAATAACCTCAGCTATGGCAACCCCTCGGCGCTTTATACCTATAATACACATATTTTCACAGCCGTTATTACGTTCGAGTATTTCGTGTGAGATACGCTTGAGCGCACGCCCCAAAGAGCATTCATCCATTATCATAGCCTTAAATTCAGCCATTTTTTAAAACCTACCTATTATATATGTAGTATAGTAAATCAAAAAACATATTCATAAACCACATTAACTATACATATATTAACATAAAAGGGGTTGTTTGTAAAGCGTAAAAAGGGTCAAAAAAGCCCTAAAAATGCCCTACTTTCGCCATATTGCAACATTTTGACTTGCAAATTTGTCGAAATGCACAATTCTTTGCCCCGAAAACCGCGCAAAACATAGGTTACAAAGTTGTAACTTTTTGTAATTCTTTTGTAAATTTGTTCAAACTTAACAAAAAATACGGTTTTGAGCGGTTTGACATTTCGTATTTCGGTGAATATAATAACAAACGGCTTGAGGAGTTACTCGTTTTTTGGGTAACAACAAAAGAACAAAAAGGAGTTTTTAGATGTTAGACAGCTTAAAGTACCGTATGCGTAATATAACGGATTTTAAATTCATTCGTATTCCGCTTATCGTTTTGCTTTGTGCATTAACCGTTGCGGCAAGCGTGCTTTTGCTTGGCTCGGTTCGTACCATAAGCATTTCGGACGGTGAAAACAGTTATCTTGTTCGCTCGCTTTCAAGTGATATCAACGCCGCAATCAAAATGGCAGGTATCAACAGCGAAAACTACCGCATTGTTAATGTTAATAAGAACAACGCCAAAACAACGGTTGAAATAGCTTATACTTTCCCTGTTTTCGTTACAAACGGTAATGAAACCGCAAAGATTATTGCAACAAAGGGAACTGTAAGCGAAATTTTAACCGCCGCCGGTTACAAATTAGACCAATACGATTTATTACAGCCCTCTGCAGATACCGTTATTGATGAAACATCATATATCGACTATACAAATATTGATTATGTAAGCGGTACCTATGAAGAGGCAATCCCCTGCGTTACCGAAACCGTATACAACGCAAATATGCCTTTGGGCAGCGAAAGCATTCAGTACGGCAGTAACGGTCTCCAACAGGTAAGCTATACCGAAAAGCTTATAAACGGCGTTTCGGCAGAAAAGAATATAACAGGAACGGTTGTACTTACCGCCGCAGTAAACAATAAAAAGGTTGTAGGTACAAAGCAGAACAGCTATACTCAAGGCGGTCCTGCGGTAAAGACAAGCAATGATGTAAGCGCAATTTCAACCCTTACACCCGCTTCCCCCATTCCTCTTGATGCTAACGGCAAGCCTGTAAACTATACAAAGAAAACGGTTGTTCAGGCTACTGCATACACCTATACAGGTAATAACTGCTCAACAGGTGTTGCTCCTCAACCCGGTTATATTGCAGTAAACCCCGCAATTATTCCCTACGGTACAAGAATGTATATCGTTTCTTGTGACGGAAGATATACCTACGGCTATGCTGTTGCGGCAGATACAGGCGGTTTTATCAAGTCAAGACCTACTAATGTAGACCTTTTCCTTGCAACCCCAAGTGCCTGCAAAGCATTCGGCAGAAGAAATGTTGAAATTTATTTCCTGCCTTAAACAAGAAGTATAAATAAAAAACACGTGGAAAAGCTTGAAATTTTGCTTTTTCACGTGTTTTTGCTTTTTGTTATTCTTATCAATAAGCCTTGCCCCAATAGAGCATATCCTTTGCCTTTTTGCCGCAGCAAACGCAGGTGTCGCCTATAGCTTCCTGCTCAAACGGAATACATCTCGAGGTTACTCCTGCAACCTCTTTAAGCTTATCCTCGCACTCGCGGTCGCCGCACCACATAGCTCTGATAAATCCGGGCTTGGTTTCGGCGATTTCTTTCATCTCGTCAAGGTTGTGAGCATCAAAGGTCATAACTTTTCTGCGCTCAAGAGCTTTTTCATAAAGACCGTTCTGAACAGCGGTTAAAAGCTCGGGGATTTTGGTTTCAAGCTCATCAAGCGATACAACCGTCTTTTCCATATTATCACGGCGTACAACAACACAGCAATTGTTTTCGATATCGCGCGGTCCAAGCTCAATACGAAGCGGAACACCCTTCATTTCATATTCTGCAAACTTCCAACCCGGAGTTTGGTCGGTTATATCGATTTTAGCGCGGCAAACCTTGTTTATACGCTCATAAACCTCTGTTGCCTTTTCGGTAACGCCCGGCTTATGGGATGCTATCGGAATAACAACCGTCTGAATAGGTGCAATAGCGGGCGGTAAAACAAGACCGTTATCGTCACCATGTGTCATAATAACAGCACCTATAAGGCGTGTGGTTGTTCCCCAAGAGGTCTGGAACGGATGATGGGGTTTATTATCGCGGTCGGTAAACTCAACCTCAAATGCGCGGGAGAAGCCATCACCGAAATAATGAGAAGTACCGCTCTGCAAAGCCTTACCGTCATGCATAAGAGCTTCTATTGTGTATGTTGCTTCAGCGCCCGCAAAACGCTCTTTCTCGGTTTTTCTGCCCTTTACAACAGGCATTGCAAGGCATTTTTCTGCAACATCTGCATATATATTAAGCATCTGAATAGTCTCGGATTTAGCTTCCTCGGCGGTTGCGTGCAGGGTATGACCCTCCTACCATAAGAACTCACGCGAACGCAAAAACGGACGGGTGGTCTTTTCCCAGCGAACAACATTACACCATTGGTTGTAAAGCTTGGGCAGGTCGCGGTAGGA
>JAZSKL010000294.1:0-6252 GCA_045534855.1 Acutalibacteraceae bacterium | reverse complement strand
AGATGAGTATTACAGCACTCAGAGAGCAGGTAACAAGTGGAACAGAAGAAATTATCAAGGCGGACTTATTAAGTTCACAAATCCCGTTCCGGACGGATATTTCGCTCCCGGTTCGGGAGCAGCTCCTGCGATTCCATCTGATTTGTTGGTATTTGCCGATACCGACAGTTGGAACTGCATTCAGTATACAAAGAGCTGGACTACCATTAAAGCAGGTAACTACCGCTTTGAAATGGACTGCAAAATATTCTCAGGCGACCCCACGATAAGAGTTGGTAATGACCAAGTAGGTACCTTAATCGAAGGCTATCAGTCTAATTATGACGGTTATTATGATGAGGAAAAATGTAAATATATAATTACCTTCACGATGGATAAGGATTGGTCAGGTAACCTTGGAGTTTTAGTAGGTAACTACGGTTATTCTTCTTCTTTTGCTTGCGCTAGTCCTGCGCTTTATCGTGTAGACGATCAGGGTAAAATTCAAGGAAGCAGCTTAATAGTTTCTTTCTTGGAAGAAAATTACAGCGCAGCAAGAGCGGGTAATAAGTGGTGCAGAAAGAATTACTCCAGCGGAAGAATTACCTTTACAAACCCCGTTCCCGAAGGTTATTTCAATCCCGATGATGAATCTGCAACAACCATTCCCGTTATCCAGTTTAAGGATACAGATGGTGCAGTAGCACAGTTTATTACCCTTAAAGTAGATACTGCATACAGTTTTGTATTCAATTATAAGAGTGACAATGCCACTCAGGCTACTCCTTATGTTGAAGCCTTCTCCGAAACCTCTTCATTGGGCAATCTTGCCGTTGATTGTGTCAAGAATGATATAGATGGCGAGTACAATTATTATTGTGAATTTAAAACGCCTGCCGATTTAGGTGCGCAAAACAATATTCGTATTGGTGTATCTGCTAAAATGTCAGATGTTGTTTATGCAACCGGCTTTGAACTTTACGAGTTGGATAACAGATACGAAAAGGTTAGTGAAAATCTTATTAAGGATTCTGAGCTTGCTGAAACCGCAACTATAACCTCTTATGACGGAATACCTTCCGATAAATGGGCATTTTTCGGCACAGAGGGTATGGCAATTATCGGAAGAGTAGCTAAAACCTATTTCACCATCCCCGTACCTAATGTATTTATGTTCGCAGGTCAGGGTTCAGACCGTTATATAACAAACACTTCAACCCTTGCAGCGGATGAAAAGTATACAATATCTTTCAACCTTAAATACGGTAGTAAGGGTTATGAGGGCGATACCGGCGTTCAGGTTAAATACCATGACGGAAACGCTTGGAAGGAGCTTCAGCTTGAAGGTGGTAAGGTAACGGGTGAGCATAAAGAGGTTTATACATTTACCTTACCTGCAGATGCGCGCGATACCAAAAACTTGCAGTTTTCCGTAAAGGTTGGTTCTGCTACTGTTACGGGTTATCTTGCAAACCTTTATATTTGCAACGTTAATGATCCTGATACTAATTTGGCAAATAACGGTGACTTCTCAAACAGTCTTTCCGGATGGACAACAAGCGGCTTGGGTGTTAGCACCTTGGCTCCTTTGCCGGATGGATATTTTGATGAAGAACCGACCTACCAAAAGAATATGCTCGCATATCGCAATGCAGGTACTTGGGATTACTTTATGGCAAAATATTTAACCCTTAAATCCAATTCATATTATCTGTTGATTTCAAAGAGTGTCCATCCTTGGCAACCCGAAGACACCTCGGTTTATTCCTTCCAGGTATCGGGTACCGCAAACGGAGATGAATATCAGTACTTCTTGGGTGCAGTAGAAACTAAGATAATGGGTAACACCGTTTACAGACTTTATAAAACTCCCGAAGGATTGCTTTCTACAAATAACACCTACTACCGTATGGTTATGCAGGGCGGCGGAAACGCAGGCTATTGGGGCGATTTCGCACTCTATGAATCTAATGAAAATATGCAAATCAAAAGCGAAAACGTAATGCTTAATACCGATTTTGCTTTGGGTATGGCTAACTGGACAGCAAGCACTACCGATGGATTTACATGGCGTAACGTTGAACAGCCTGAAGACTTCTTTGAAACCTACAATGCTCACAGCACAAAGATGATAACCTCTCAGGGTACTGCAAAAGATGCCGAACTTGGTCAGGTTATTACTGTAGAGCGCGGCAAGAAGTACTACTTCTCGGGATTCTATGTAAATATGAATTCTGCCGGTGTTAACCCAAAGGCATATTGGAAGAATGCAAACGGTGATTGGGTAGATTCCGAAGCTGCATTTATCTACGATACCGATAGATATTTCTTCGAAATGGAATTTAAGCTTCCCGATGAAGCTTACAGTAACCACGGTTTGGCAGAGGTTAAGTTTGTTGTGACTAATGCTAACATGGGTAAGGGATATATTTCGGATTTGGCCGTTTATGAAGAAGGAAAATATATAAACCTTTATAATAACCACGATTTAAATAACGGCTTTGCTAATTGGATTTCAAACAGTAACTATACAATATCACCTTATAATAAGAATGTATTTGTATTCTACTATGACGATGAGCTGTTTAACGATGGCGATTGGTCGGGACTTGGAAACAGCACTGCCGGTTTGTTTAGTCACGGTACTGTTTCGGGCAGAGTGTTTGATAAAGAAAATAAGGCTATTGCAGGTCTTAATGTAACACTTCAGCCGGGCAATAAAAAGGTTAAAACCGATGATACCGGTTATTATGTATTTGAAAATCTCAATGAAGGTACATATAAGCTTTATGTAGAAACTCCCGAGGGTGAGGTTATGTACGTAAAGGATGTAACTGTTAGAGCAGGTATACTTTCAAATGTATCGGTTATTACCTTGGCTTTGGCAGAAGACGATTCTGACAACGATGCAGATTTTATAGGCGATAACAAAAAATATGGTATTGTTCGCGGATATTTGTATGATGTTGATGCTACTTTGATTAAGAATGCAAAGATCTATTTGGGCAAGATTGCCGAGCAGGTAACAGATGAAAACGGTATGTTTGAGTTTACTGATGTTCCTCCCGGTAAATACAGCCTCTATACAAAAGCATCTGACGGCTCAATATACATTTTAAAGAATGTTGAAGTTGAAGCAGGTAAGGGTGCTGTATACAAGGTACAGATATCTGTTGAAGAAGAATCTAATTTGTTGCTTATCATAATCATAATAGGTGCAGGAGTTCTTTTGCTTGCCGCAGGCGGCATAGTTACTTTCTTGCTTTTGAAAAAAAGGCAAAATAAAATAACATCTAAATAATTAGGAGGGTCAGGTAAATATTTGTTTATTTACCTGACCTTATTTGGGTTTAATATGCACTTGCTGTATATAATTTTAAAGTTCACGGAGATTGATTTACTATGAAATTAAAAGATTATATTCTTGAGGGTTGGGAAAACACTATACGCTGTAATCCTAACGATGACGGCACGTTGATAGGTTTGCCAAATCCCTATACAGTTCCGAGTAATAACGAAAGATTTCAGGAAATGTATTATTGGGACACTTATTTTATAAACCGCGGTCTTATTATTTCAGGCTTGCTTAAGCAGGCTATAAATAATACCGAAAATATGTTTTATTTAATAGAACGTTACGGTTTTATGCCAAACGGCAACAGAACTTTTTATCTTAATAATTCTCA
The DNA here is from genome assembly GCA_045534855.1 of Acutalibacteraceae bacterium. Taxonomy (GTDB): domain Bacteria; phylum Bacillota; class Clostridia; order Oscillospirales; family Acutalibacteraceae; genus UBA737. The sequence continues at coordinate 2,587 of JAZSKL010000294.1, read as the reverse complement.
ACCGCCGTTTTTATCTTTAATGGTAGATGATATTTATAATGAAACCAAAGATAAAGAGTGGCTTAAAAAAGCGGTATATTACCTTGAAAAGGAATATGTTTTTTGGGAAACAAAAAGAAAAACAGAAATAGGTCTTAACCAGTATTCCTGCAATAAAGAGGGGGCTATTGCCGCTAATAAATATATAGGCTTTATTGAAAGAATAGGAAAACGTCCCGAGGGATTTACTGATGAACAGCTTTCTTGCGAGTATATTACAATTTGTGAAAGCGGTTGGGATATAAATCCGCGTTTTGGCTTTAAAAGCGAAAATTTTGTTCAGGTGGAGCTTAATGCGCTTTTATATGCTTTGGAAGCCAATTTGGCAAAGTTTTACCGTATTTTGGGAATTGACGGCGCAGAAAAATGGGATGAAAAAGCTCAAAGCCGTAAAAATTTAATGGAAAAATATATGCTTAAAGACGGCATTTTCTATGATTATAATTTTGCCCAAGATAAAATAAGCAATAAGTTTACGGGTGCAAGCTTCTATCCTATGTTTATCGGTATGGTAAGTGAAGCACAGGCAAAAGCGCTTGCGGATAATCTTTACCGCCTTGAGGCAGAGTATGGTATTACTGCAACCGAAATAGAGGAGACGGATTACCATTATCAGTGGCAATCTCCAAACGGCTGGGCACCGCATCAAAATTTGGTTATGCAGGGACTTGCAAAGTATGGATATAAAGAAGCTGCAAAGCGTGTAGCCCAAAAATATGTCACATTAGTAGAAAGAAATTATGAGGCAAATAATAATCTCTGGGAAAAGTATAATGTTGTTACGGGCGGTATTGATGTTGTTGATGAGTGCTCTGAACGTCATGCAGAGCTTCCGCCTATGCTCGGCTGGAGTGCCGCTGTTTATTTAGAGGCAAATAAATTTATTTCGGAAGAATAATAAATATATTTTTTCCAAACGGAGAGGAAAGAGTCAAAATGAAAAATTTCCAATTACATAATTACCGTTCAAAGCCTGTATGTGATATGCATATTCATCCGCATGTTGAAGCTACATTAGATGAATCAGTAGCAGTTTTTAAAAATGTTATGGACTATTTTAACTGTGAAAAAATTGCTTTACAGGCATTGCCATGTGAGGAAATTATCAATAACTATAAAGCACTTTATTTTAAGTCACAGTTGAATGGCGCATATGCAAACTTGGGCTTAATACATAATCATAACGAAGATGACACCCAAGATTATTATCTCGAGCAGGTTAAAACCTTGTATGCTATGGGTTGTGATGGCTTTAAGATGCTTGAAGGTAAGCCCGATAACCGAAAGGAGTTGGGCAAATCGCTTTGCGATGATTCACTTGATAAGTTTTACGCTTTTGTTGAGGAGAAGCAATTACCATTAGTTCTGCACTTCGGCGACCCAAGAGAGTTTTGGGATATAAATAAAATTCCAAAATGGGCATTGGAGCGCGGTTGGCTTTATGATGATAGCTTTGTTCATTTTAATGTGGGTCAAAAAGAGGTTGAGGGTATACTTGAAAAATTCCCCAAGCTTAATTTAATACTCGCTCATTTCTTCTTTGTGTCTGACGATATTGAGTATGCTTATAACTTTATGGAAAAATGGGAAAATGTGTGCTTCGATTTAACACCCGGTACCGAAATGTATTTTAATTTCAACAGCAAATCGGCCGAGTGGAAGGAATTTTTCACAAAGTATGCCGACAGGATTTTATACGGTACCGATATTTACAACTGGCATCAGGAAGATCTTACAGTTGAAGAAAAATACTCCCACGCAGTTAACCTTGTGCGCAGCTTTTTAGAAAAAAGCGAACCATTTAAGGATAAGTGGACAAACAGGGAATTTGATGCTCCGTTTGGCTTTTCAGATGATATTTTGGATAAAATTTATCACGATAATTTTATCCGTTTGTTTGGAAAAGAGCCACGCCCACTCAATAAAGAGCTTATTGTAAATGAATGTAAAAAGGCTATGGAGAAATATGAACTCAATGAGATTCAAACCCAAAATATGAACCAAATTATTGAAGAACTTTCAAAAAGGTGATTTTTATGAGGTATAGATTTTTACGTTTTCCAGAAGGGAGACAAAAAGCTGCAACTTTTAGTTATGATGATGGTTGCCGTGCTGACATAAGGCTTTCACAGCTTTTTAATAAACACGGCTTAAAGGGCACCTTTAATATTAATAGCAATTACATTTCAGCAGTTGATGGAGATTGGCATTTAACTGAGGCTGAAATTAAAGAGCATATTCTCGGCAAAGGCCATGAGGTTGCTGTTCATGGTGCTGACCACAGGGCAAATGGTCTTATCCGTAAAGTTGAGGGTATACAGGATGTTCTTAAATGTCGTCAGGAGTTAGAAAGAAGATTCGATACTATCATTCGTGGCATGGCTTATCCCGATACAGGTATACTTCTTTTTCATAATGAAACCACTATTGCAGATGTTTCGGCATACTTAAAATCACTCGATATTGTTTATGCAAGAACGCTGGGGTCAATTAATAGCAAATATACCTTACTGGCAGATTGGTATCAATGGATGCCTACCGCTCATCA
>JAZSKL010000239.1:0-2404 GCA_045534855.1 Acutalibacteraceae bacterium | reverse complement strand
ATGGCTACGATCTGACTTGCTTTCCGCCGCTTTGGATGCCGCCACTACCTTAACCGAGCTTGATGACCTTTACCGCCCGTACAAGAAGAAGCGCAAAACAAGGGCATCTGTTGCAAAGGAAAAGGGACTTGAGCCTTTAGCAGAGCTTATCTACGCTCAAACCCCAGACTGTGCCGAGCCTCTTGCACTTGCCGCTGATTTTATAAATGAAGAATTGGGTGTTGAGACGGCAGAGGATGCTTTAGCCGGCGCTATGGATATTATTGCCGAGATTATTTCGGATGATGCCGATGTAAGAAAGCGTATGCGTTTTGTTTGTATGGCGCACGGCTCTTTAGTTGTAAGCGGTGCAAAAGAAGACCTTGAAGTTTATGAAATGTATGCCGATTACCGCGAACCGCTTTCTAAAATTCCGGGACATCGCGTGCTTGCAATAAACCGCGGAGAAAAGGAAGAATTTTTAAAGGTTTCGGTTGATTTCGACCGCGAAAAAGCGATGTTTATTATAGGCAAAACCCATATTAAAGAGGGCTCTCCCTGCACCGATACCGTTCGTGCCGCCGCAGAGGATGCTTATGCAAGACTTATATTCCCATCAATCGAGCGCGAAATGCGAAATGAGCTTACCGAAAAGGCAAGTGACAGCGCAATAAAGGTATTTTCCACCAATTTAAAGCAGTTGCTTATGCAGCCACCGGTTAAAAACTGCGTAACTTTAGGTTTAGACCCCGGTTATCGTACAGGTTGTAAGGTTGCTGTTGTTGACGGTACGGGTAAAGTGCTTGATACAGGCGTTATCTACCCCGTTCCGCCTCACAAAAAGGAAGAGGAAGCAAAGCTTATCATTAAAACGCTTGTTAAAAAGCATAATGTACGCATTTTTGCTATAGGAAACGGTACCGCAAGCCACGAAACAGAGGTTTTTGCCGCCGATGTTATTAAAGAGCTTAATGACGGAATTTCTTATATGGTTGTAAGCGAAGCAGGTGCGAGTGTTTACTCCGCCTCAAAGCTTGCGGCTGAAGAATTCCCCGATTATGATGTTTCTCTTCGAAGTGCGGTATCAATCGCCCGCCGACTTCAAGACCCGTTAGCAGAGCTTGTTAAAATCGACCCCAAGGCAATAGGTGTAGGTCAGTACCAACACGATATGCCGCAAAATCAGTTATCGGGCGCGCTTGACGGCGTTGTTGAAAGCTGTGTTAACTCGGTAGGAGTTGACCTTAATACAGCATCCGCACCGCTTCTTACAAGAGTTTCGGGTTTAAGCTCGGCTGTTGCTAAAAATATAGTTTTATACCGCGAAGAAAACGGTGTTTTTGAAAGCCGTACACAGCTTAAAAAGGTTTCTAAATTAGGCCCAAAAGCCTATGAGCAGTGTGCAGGATTTTTGCGTATTTCGGGCGGTAAAAACCCGCTTGACAACACAGGCGTTCACCCCGAAAGCTATACTGCCGCAGAGCAGCTTTTAGAGCTTTGCGGTTATGATATCAAAAAAATCGGCAACCGCGGTGTTGAGGGTATTTCAGAACTTGTTGAGCAAAAGGGCAAGGATGAGCTTGCCGCAGAGTTAGGTATTGGCGTTCCCACCCTTTGCGATATCGTTAAGGAGCTTGAAAAACCGGGAAGAGACCCACGTGACGAGTTGCCGCCCCCGATGCTTCGTACCGATATTATGTCTATGGAAGACCTGAAACCGGGTATGGAGCTTACGGGAACCGTCAGAAATGTTATAGACTTTGGCGCATTTATTGATATAGGCGTTCATCAGGACGGCCTTGTTCATATATCCCAGATAACCAACCGCTTTATAAAGCATCCGAGTGAAGCTTTAAAGGTCGGCGATATTGTTAAGGTATGGGTAATTGGTGTTGATGTTGCCAAAAAGCGTATTTCTCTTACTATGAGAAAGGATAAGCTCGGCAATGAAGCATAACAACCTTAAAGGCAGTATTATTCTTGTAACTGCCGCACTTATCTGGGGACTTGCCTTTGTGGCGCAAAGCGATGCCGCAGACCGCGTTCCGCCTTTTCTTATAAACTGCCTGCGCTCACTTATAAGTGCTGTTTTTCTGTTCTGTTTGCTTAAAATTAAAAATATCAAGACCCCTCAAAGTATAATCCCCACCGATAAAAAGGCAAAAAAAGCGGTTTTAACGGGCGGTTTGATTTGCGGTGTTATGTTAACTATTTCGGTTAATTTTCAGCAGTTTGGAATAGCGCTTTATCCAAAGGGTGCCGCCGTGGAAGCGCACTCGGGATTTTTAACCGCACTTTATGTTATTTTAGTACCTATCTTTTATATTTTCCTCGGCAAAAAAGTTCAGCCGGTAATATGGGGAGCGGTTGCGGTTTGCCTTGTAGGATTTTATCTGCTGTGCTTCTCCGGTGGAATGGACGGACT
>JAZSKL010000216.1:0-16479 GCA_045534855.1 Acutalibacteraceae bacterium | reverse complement strand
CCTAAGACCGCTTGGCCTCCGACTTAACAGCATCCATATTTATACCTGCTTTGGTAGAACCGATGTTTACTGAAGAGCAGATATTTGTGGTTTCACTCAATGCCTGTGGGATTGAATTTATAAGAGCCAAATCTCCTGCCGAAAAGCCCTTGTGAACAAGGGCTGAATATCCGCCTATGAAGTTTACGCCTGTTGAATCGGCGGCACGCTGTAAGGCATGGGCGTACATAACGGGGTCTGCACCCGAAGCCGCTGCAACCATAGCAATAGGAGTTACCGAAATACGTTTGTTTATAATCGGAATACCGTACTGCTTTTCGATATCCTCGCCTGTTTTAACGAGATTACCTGCAAGACGGGTTATTTTATCATAAATCTTGTCGCAGGCGCGCTTTGCATCAGAATCAGCGCAATCCAAAAGAGAAATACCCATCGTGATAGTGCGGATATCAAGATTATCCTGCTGTATCATATTGATGGTTTCCATTATATCATTTAAGTTAATCATAAACCGTAACCTCTTTAAATGCGGTGCATAGAATTAAAAATATCCTCGTGCATAACGCGGACATCAAGCCCTAAATCCTTACCTAAATCAGACATTTTTTCGCTAAATTCATTGAAAGAAGCGTTCAATTTGGAAATATCTGTAAGCATTACCATAACAAACATATCCTCTAATACTGACTGTGTTATATCAATGATATTTACGCAGTTTTCGGCACAAACGGCACTGACTTTTGAAATGATACCAACTGTGTCCTTTCCTATTACCGAAATAATGGTTCTCATAATAACAACCTCTCTTAAAATTTAATATACATATTTTAACATATATTTTTTCTAATATCAACAACTAAAATGCAATATTTAAGGGGAATTTGGAGAAAGTAGGAGCCTATAAAAACATAAAAAGCGGAAGAAGTTTTCACTTCTTCCGCTTGAAGGCTGTTATCGATTATTCAGCAATAAGCTTCTTAATAGCAACAAGGTCTTTTACGTTAAATACGCCATCGTTATGAGCATCAAAACGGCGTGCTTTAAAATCGCCTATACCTGAAATTCCCAAAAGAGCCAATCTTGTGTCGGTAAGGTCGCCGGCGTCTACTAAACCGTCTGCGTTAATATCGCCTATAATTTCTTTAGCGCAGGTTGTTATTCCAACAACAGCGTTAAGGAACATATAGCTGTTTGCATCGCCGAAAACAGAATACCAAGCACCTGCAATAAACGGATTGTTTTCACCGCCTATGTGGTTAACGGAAAGCTGAACACAGTTAATATAATACGGCTTGGAAAGGTCAAACGAAACAGCCGAAGCATTATGAACATAACCGTTATAGGTTTTAATATCAAACTTCAAGTAGCCTTTGAATCCGGATGGGATATCGGTAAGCTCACCGTTACCGCCTGCCTGAGCCTTTTTCCAAACGCCCTCTTTAACATCCATATACTCATAAATTGCCTGTGCGGGGTTAAGCCAAACCTGTGCACCGCTTTGCTGAATCATAGTATATTCCATTTTGAGAGCTGCGGTTGAAGCGGTGTGCTCCGGAACTTCTACATACATCATAAATGTATCTACACCGGGTTGCATTTGGATGTTTGGCCACTGATGAGCATACATATAATAACCGTCTGTAGTGGCGGTATTACCGTCTACCGATGTGATTTTTGCCGAGCCCAAGCTCCAAAGAGCGGCGGAAGTAGCTTCTGCCATTTGTACGGCAGGAGTCTTGTTGCTCAAAGAAGAGTTGGATGAATTATAGCCGTGATAAGATCTTGCAACAATATTTTCGCTCTCATATTTATTAAGCTTGTAATAGTTGTTGCCGTAAGCGGTATAGGTGCTTGTGCTGTTGTTAGAGGGGAAGTACAAAATACCGCCAAAGGTCATATCGCCGCATTCACCGCCGATACTGTTAAGAGTGAGAACAAGATTTTCAATTCTGTAGCTTTCGGTAAAGGTGAAGGTATCAGCCGGCCAGAAGGAGAATTTATTGAGATCAATTAAAACATAACCCTTAAATCCGGAGGGAAGCTGCATCTTTGCAAATTCATCGGTTGTGCCGTAACGGCCTGTCATATAAGCATCAACCCAACCCTCGCCGTCTAATGCAAGATATGAGAAAGGAATGTTTACATCAATGTTTGAGTAGAAGGTGGTACCGTTTTGGGTAAGATTAAGCTGTGAAAGACCCAAAGCGTAATCTGCGCCCGATTTTTCATAATCGGGAAGCTCAACATAGAACATAATTGAGTTTGCGGCAGGATTTGAAATCTGAACATACTGTAAATTAAGTGTATTTCTATCTTTGCCTGCAATTTCTCCCGTAAGCTCATTGCTTGAAAGTGTTATGGCACCTGCCCATGAACCGTCATAAACTGCAGGTACACGGTAAGCAAAAGGCTGTAAAGCGGTTTTGTCCTTGGTTATGGTGAGGTTTGCGAAATTACTGCCTGCAGCATAACCCATCCATTCGAAGCCTTTCATTTCACCGATGTTTATGCTCTCGGTGATTTCAGTGGGTACAATCTCAGTCCATACATCTTCAACATCTTCTTCAGCGGTTGCTACAACGCCGCAGATGCCTGCCGATATGATGAGACATAGGCATAAAACAAGTGATAAAATTCGTTTCATAAAAATACCTCCATATAATTTGGTACTTTAATTATATACCAAATTATATGGAGATTTATATCATTTATCGTTTTAAAAATATCATTTATTGTTTAAATTTTCTAATTTTTTATGTTTTTTAAGATTTTTTTAGAGTTTCGATACTCTTTTGGGGTTAAAGAGGTGTATTTTTTAAAGATATTTGTAAACTGCGATGAGCTGTTAAATCCGCAGTCAAAGGCAATTACCGTTATGGTGGAATCGGTAGTTTTAAGCAGTCGCTTTGCGTGGGCAATGCGTTGACCTACAAGATAGCTGTAGGGTGACATTCCGAAACGCTCGCAAAACAAATGGCGGAAACGGTCGTAACTGTAATGATTTTTTTTAGCTAATAATACAAAATCAATATTTTGGTTTATATTGCTGTCAATCAGGTTTAAAATCTGCTGCCAGTCAAGCTTGTTGCCTGAATTTTCGGTTTTTTCCTGTCTTTGCGCCGCGGTGATAATAACCTGTGAGAGCAAACTTTCAACCAAAAGCTTGTTATATTTTTGTTGCTCTAAAGATAAATTACGAAGCTTTTGCAAACAGCTCCAAAGTGCATCGTCCGAATCCTCAAAAACGCCCTCTTGCAATTCAATCCCCTCTATGTTAAAGGTAAGATGCGTCCATATAATATCGCAAGGGTCTGCATTACTCTCATTATGCGGAGTTCCTGCACGGTAAAAAGCAAAGGTATGCTCGCGGTAGGGGTAAACTGTACCGTTTATTTTTGTTGTGCCCTTGCCTGATATATAATAGGTAAGCTCATCGTATTTATGGGTATGCATTTCCATTTTAAAGGGAATGGAATGCTTTACGCGGTTGATTGTTTTAAGCTCACAGTCCAACATAACACATTTATCTCCTGCAATTTTTACCTGTTAATTATTATATCAAACCGCTATTGCTTTGTAAAGATAAAATAGCCAAAATATAAATTTTTCAACCGAATATTTATATTATGTTTTGCGGTTTGCTGTTAAAATTATTATGGTAAATTTTTTAAAATAGGGAGTTATAATATGGATAAAAAAATATTTGCCGTAGATATAGGCGGTTCAAAGCTTATATGTGCGGTTTTGCTCCAAAACGGTGAAATTTTGGATACCTACCGAATAGATTATCCTAAAAATTATACGCTTGATGATATTATAGGATATATTCGTGATGGTTTTTTAAAACTTCAAAATTATGGCTGTGAGTACTGCGGTGTTGCAATTCCGGGGTTATGTGATGCCGAAAAGGGTATCTGGCTTTACTCGCCATTCTCGGGTATCGGAAATGTTGCGATTACCCAAATAATAAGCGAAATGACAGGATTGCCGACATTTGCGGATAACGATGTTAATATATCGGCTTTAGCAGAAAAATATTACGGAGTTTGCCGTGATGTGAGTGACTTTATATGGATTACCGTCAGCAACGGAATAGGCGGAGGAGTTTTTCTTAATAACAAGCTTTACCGCGGTCAGAATTTGAGCGCGGGCGAGATAGGTCATTTTATCGTTGAAGAGGAAAACGGCAGAAAATGCGGATGCGGAAATACAGGCTGTCTTGAAGCGATGGCTTCGGGTGCTTCTATCGGAGCTATTTACTGTGAGCGCAGCGGAAAACAGGGACTTGGCGCCAAGGAGGTTGATGACCTTGCCCGCACGGGTGACAAGGAGGCTCAAAAAGTCTGGCAGGAAGCAGGCTGGTATATAGGAAAAGCGGCTTCTTATGCTGTAAATCTTTTAGGTATTGATACTGTTGTTTTGGGCGGAGGCGCCGCCGAGGGGTTTGACCTTTTAGAGGAATCTATACATAAAGCTCTTGATAGATTTGTTTTTAAAAGTGCTAATAAGAAGGTTAATGTGGTGCATTCGGGTCCGGGTCGTTTTGCGGCTTTGATGGGCTGTGCCGCGCTTGTATGTGAAGAAATAAAAAATAATTTTGGAGGAATATAAAATGAAACAGTTGATTATGGATTACATTAACGATATTCACGCCCTTTGCAACGGACTTGACGTTGATGAAATGAACAAGCTTTGTGAGGCTTTGCTTGAAAGCTATAAGGCTAAAAAGCAGATTTTTGTTGCCGGCAACGGCGGAAGCGCAGGAACATCCAACCATTTTTGTTGCGATTTCGGCAAAAATGCGGTTAAGGGTGATACGAACCGCCCGAAAATCATTTCGCTTTCGGCAAATATTGAGGTGCTTACCGCTTTAGGTAACGATTTTTGCTATGCAGATGTATTTACTCAACAGCTTAAAAACCTTATGAATGACAAAGATACCGTATTGCTTATTTCTGCAAGCGGTAATTCGCCGAATGTTGTAACTGCCGCAGAATATGCGAAATCAAGAGGCGGTAAGGTTATCGGTCTTACCGGCTTTGAGGGCGGTAAGCTTAAAGAACTTTCGGATGTTGCTATAAATATTCCGTCAACCTCTTATGAGAAAATTGAAGACCTGCATATGATGATTACACATATTATCGTTTGCTATTTCAAGGCATTGGGTCTTGAATAAGGGGGAATTTGGTTATGTCTGCTGTGATTTATAATCAAAAGCATATTGCTCTTACCCGCCGTGCGGCGGCGGAAAGTATGGTTCTGCTTAAAAATGACCGCAATGTTTTACCGCTTTCAAAAAGTGTGCCCGTTGCACTTTTTGGCAGAAATCAAAATGATGTATTTAAAGGCGGTGGCGGCGCGGCCGACCTTTGGGCGGTTTCGGTAATACCGTTTGCAGACGGTCTTGAAAAGGTAGGAAATCTTTATGAACCGTTACTTAAAAAATACCGCGCTTATTCGAAAGCTAACCATAACAATATCTTAAATAAAATACATAGCCATTACACCTGGGCGCTTGCCGAAGTTCCTTTAACCAATGATGAGGTAGAGGAAGCGGCAAAGCATTGTGAAACAGCCGTTATGTTTATAGGCCGTTTTGCGGCAGAGGGCTTTGATGTTAAGGATGTATGGGGCGAATACCGCATAACTCCTGCCGAAAGCGCTATGATTGAAAAGGTTTGCAGATACTTTAAAAATACCGTTTTGGTGCTTAATGTACCGGGCTGTATAGATGTATCCTTCTTGGAAAACTACCGCATTGATGCACTTGTGTGCGCTTATATGCCGGGTATGGAGGCCGGTAACGCCCTTGCCGATGTGCTTTACGGAGATGTTAACCCCTCTGCAAAGCTTCCCGACAGCTGGGCGCGCGGTGCCGCCGAATACCCCTCTAACGATGAAACCTTCTCTACCGATAAGGTGGTTTATTCCGAGGGCATTTATATGGGATACCGTTACTTTGATACCTTTAAAAAGGATGTAACCTTCCCGTTTGGTTACGGTCTTTCTTATACCGATTTTTCTATTGAAACACTTTCGGTAAAACACGAAAATACTTCTGTTTTGCTTGATGTTAAGGTTACAAATACGGGTAAATGTGCTGGTCGCGAGATAGTTCAGTGCTACTTGAGCTTGCCTGATGCGGAGCTTGAAGTGCCTTATCAAACACTTCGCGGATTTAAAAAGACCAAGCTTTTAGCCTGCGGTGAAAGCGAAACCCTTACAATAAGCGTTAATCTTACCGATTTTACGGTTTACCGTGAGAGTACCGCAGAGTATATTCTCCCAGCGGGTGACTATATTTTCAGGGTTGGCGCTCATTCGAGAAATACTACTGCCGTTTGTGCGGTTAACTTCTCTGATACGGTTGTTTGCCGAAAGGTTAAAAACCGCGTTAGACCGATTGAACCTATAAATGAGCTTAAAAAGGAAAATACCGAGGTTCAGGATTACGGTGATATTCTTCGTATTTCTGCTAATCTTTCGGCGTTTGTAACCGAAATCGCAGGCGATGTACCTACCTTTGGTGAATACGGTAAGATAGACTGTACATTTGATGATGTTCTTTCGGGAAAGGTGAGCTGTGAGGAATTTGCGGCACAGTTATCCGATGATGATTTATCCAAACTCTTAACGGCAGACGGTCCGCAAAAGCGTAAGGCTTTGGGACTTGAAAATAAAGAGCTTGCCGTGGGTGAGGGAACACATACCCATCCGATAAAGGAGCTTGGTATTCCTGCCTCTGTTATGCAGGACGGCCCCGCAGGAGTCAGAGCAAGCGCGTTTGCAAACCCTGTACCGCCCGATGATGAAATTGCAGGCAGAGATTGTATTTGCTATCCTTGTGCTACTGCTCTTGCCGCAAGCTGGGATGTTGAGCTTATGGAAGAGATAGGCGCGGCGATAGGTGAAGACCTTGACCGTTGCGGTTATAACGGTCTTTGCGCTCCGGGTGTTAATCTTCATAGAAATCCGCGTTGCGGAAGAAATTTCGAGTATTTCTCGGAAGACCCGTTGCTTGCTGCAGAAATGGCTGTTGGCGAAATTAAGGGTATACAGCAGAATAAAGACGGCTCACCTACAGGCAAATATTCAGTGCTCAAGCATTTTGCGGTAAACAATTCCGAGGATAAGCGTCTTGTTGGAGATAGTGTTTTATCAGAAAGATGCGCAAGAGAGCTGTATTTGAGGGTATTTGAGTATGTAATTAAAAGATGCGAGCCGCATTCGATAATGACCGCTTATAATAAGATGAACGGAACATACACCTCCGCACATCCCGAGCTTGTTGACGGCATCTGCCGCGGAGAGTGGGGTTACGGCGGTTGGATAATGACCGATTGGAGTGTTTACGCCCATACGGTGGATTGCCTTAAAGCCGGCGCAGATACCGTAATGCCGGGTGTTTATGTACCGTTTGAAGAAATGCTCGAACGCGGACTTGACCGTAATACTGCAAGACTTCGCGCGGCAAACCTTATCCGCCATCTTGTAAAAACCAAGCATTATAAAGTATAAAAACAAAAAATAAAACGCAGAAGAAGCTTATTTATCGGCTTCTTCTGCGTTTTTATTTATTTGAACAATATTCAATCAGCATATCTATCATTTTATAATCCCTGTCTGATAGTTTGTAAACACGGTCTACGATGCTATGCAAATCTTTCACAGTGTGTTTACCTGTCAATATATAATCTGTGCTTACATCAAGTATGTCGCTGATTTTAATAAGGTTTTCAATTTTAATTGCCTTGTTTCCACGCTCGAGGTTTGAAACCATTTGAATGGATACATCCATTTTTTCGGCTATTTGCTCTTGCGTATAATTTAACATTTTTCTTCTTTCGCTAATACGAGCACCGATTTCTTTCAGTTGTTCTGAAGTCATATTCACACTCCTAACATAGCCTTATAGATATATTATATTGATTTTTAGGTTAATTTTAAGCGTCTATAGGTTGACAAACTTAACCTATAGATGTATAATGAGGTTGTATCAGGTGGAATTTGCCCGAAAAGGCATTTAATATAAGGTATAAAAATATCAATTCAGATTAAAAGTCAGGTGATAGTAATGTTTGACAATCTCGATACCGAAACTTGGAATATGATTTTCTTTAGCGGTGCTTTGCTGATTTTAGTTTTCGTTATCAGAACCGCTTTTCAAATAAACGACTTTACCAAAGAATTAAGATATTTGAATTGTGAAATCAGGCGAACAGATGGTAATGAACAAAAGCACTGGATACGAAAAAGACGAAAATTATGGTTATCGTTAATTCCCTTTGTAAGGTATTAGATGCTGTATTCTTTGTAAAACAATATATTTTTTTGGAGGTGAAACTTAACCTAACGGTTCAAACAGGTAAATCCTGTTAAATTAGAGATAAACTTTATTTGAAAGAAGGAAATTTAAAAATGAAAAAAGTATTGGCTTTAATACTCTCGTTTTTGCTTATTATCAGCACATTCGGTGTAGTGTCTTTTGCTACAGGTGAAAATGTTGCTAAAGTAGGTAATACGGAGTATGCAACTATTGATGATGCGATAGCTGCTTGGACAAATGGAACAACATTAACATTGTTGGCCGATGTTACATTATCTGATGTAATAAAACTCAGCTCTACCGAGTATCATATCCTTGACCTCGGCATTTATACTATGACAGCGGCTAAAAATAAAGATGCTATCCAGTATGTTATAAACGGTAGATCTTCGGCGAGTTATGCGCTTGATATTAAAGCGGATGCCACAAATCCGGGCGGTATTACTGCAACAGGAAAAGCTATCGTTAGTCATATTAAGCCGAGTAGTGGAGCACCAAGTAAAGACCGCCCGATTACCAGATTCTATGGCGGTGTATTCAATGCTTCTTATGTTGTAAAGCAAGGTGGTAGTGGTCTGTTTCTTCCCGGAGCCGGCTATACCGGTGCAAGTGCGCCTTACTTCTATTTCTACGGCGGCGAGTATAACGGCACTATTTATACCAATCGTTCTATGAACCAATTCCATGGCGGTACTTTCAACGGCAGTATGCAGATGTCTGTTGATTCTTCCGCTTACACCTTAGTTGCCGGCGGTACATTTAAAAATCTGTCTAATTCAATGGGTTCTGCGCTGAACAGCGACAAGTTCACTATTGGCTCCGCTAAAGGTGTGTACGATAAGGAAGTATACATTGATGACAATGGTAATTATGTAATTGCTGCTGCCGAGCCTTCTGAAGGCATAGAAGCCGCTGTTGCTAAAACTCCCGGCACTAATGATTATCTTGCGTATAGTAAAGTAGCTACCGAAGGTGCTCTTAATTATACCGATGTTTATATGGCTCTTGAAAAGAATAAATCTGCAACTGTTACTGTTTACGCTGACGAGCTTGACCTTTCAGGAAGCTCATTTACAGGTACTATTGTTGTTCCCGAGGGTAAAATTCTTACAATCTCAAACGCACCTGAAAATCTTAAGGTTGAGGGTGAAGGCGAAGTAATTTTTGCCCAGCCTGTTGCAAAAATCGGCGATACTTCCTATAACACTCTTGAAGATGCTGTTGCCGCCGCTAACGAAGGCGATACTATTGTTCTTTTAAGCGACGTTGTAATTACATCTACCGTAAAGGTTACTGCTGATAAGAAGTTTACTCTTGACCTCAACGGCTATGCTATTGACGGTACAGAGAATGTAAGAATCGCATTAATGACCTATGGCGATGTTATCCTAAAGGATTCCTCTGCAGAGCAGACCGGTATCATTAAGGCAGGTATTGGAACTGCAGGTAATGCCGTAAACGTTTGCGGCGGCACATTCATTATGGAAAGCGGTAATATTTACTCAAAGAACAACGCTTTATTGATTGACGAGGAAGCTTGTGTAGTAAATATCAACGGTGGTAAAATTACTGCAGAAACCACCACAAATAACTCTTCTGTTATGTACATCTCCAGCACAAGCAATACCGTTGTTAACGTAACCGGCGGCGAAATGATAGGCTTTAACGGTATTTTACTTTGGAATAACACTGAGATTAACGTTTCAGGCGGTACTATCACCGGTAAGTCCGGCCCCGGTATCCAGGGCAACGGTTCAAAAGATAACACCAAAATTTCTATCACCGGCGGTAATGTTTATGGTGAAGAAGTAGGTATTTATCATCCCCAAGGCGGTGAACTTACCATTTCCGGAAATGCAACTGTTACCGGTTCTACCGGCGTTGTAGTAAAAGGCGGTAACGTTACTATCGCAGGCGGTACTATCACCGCATTCGGTGAAGCTGCTGATTATGCTCCTAAGAATAGTGGCTTTATCGGAACAGGCGATGCTCTCTATGTTGAACATTATGATAACAGCACCAGCAGTGAAAACTATGGTACTCCTGTTGTTAATATCACCGGCGGTACTTTTAACTCCGCAAACGGCAAGGCTGTTGGCAGCTATGCAAACCCAAACAATAATGTAGAAGCGCTTTCAGGCTTTATTACAGGCGGTACTTTCAGCAGCGATGTTTCTGATTTATGCGCAGAAGGACTTATTTCCGAAAATAAAAACGGAAAATATGAGGTTGCTGCAAAGTCGGCCGTTGCTACAGTAAACGGTGTGAATTATTATGATTTACAATCAGCTATTGATGCTGCAAACGGCGGTACAGTAGTACTTGTTTCGGATATCGAGCTTGATGCTACAGTAAATGTTGTTAAGGGTGCAGATGTTACTATTGATCTTAACGGTCACACTATCACCGGTGTGGATACTACCGATAAGAGCTTCGGTCTTATCTACAATAATGGTACACTTACAATTAACGATACAGTAGGTACAGGTAAAATTTCCCTTTCAGCTACTATCGACAGCGGTTGGAGCCGTTACTCTTCTGTTATTTCAAACAATCCCGGCGGTAAGCTTACCGTAAACGGTGGTACTATTGAGCATCTTGGCGGTACAGCTATGGCTTACGGTATTGATAACTTAACAAACGGTAAAGGTACTTATGCTGAAACCATTATCAATGACGGTACTGTAAAGTCTACCTATAGCGGTATACGTCAATTCCTTAACGGTGTTGAAGCACAGAATATTCTTACTATTAACGGCGGTACTGTTATGAGTGATAACAGAGCTATATTCTTCCAAGACCCGAGTGCAAGCGCAAACAGCGGTACACTCACTATTACAGCTAACGCTAAAATTTACGGTAAGGTTCATCTTTCTGTAACAGAGGGCTCTACCGAATGGCCTGTTGAGGTTTCTGTTGCGGCAGAGGCTTTACAGGGCGAAAGTGCAGTTACAAACAATTACCTCCCCGAGGGCTACACTATCGAAAATAAAAACGGTATATACGGCGTTGAAGAGGTTGTAGAAGAGATACTTGATACAAGACTTTACTATGTTAAGGGCTTTAAGCCTGCCGGCGGTAATGAAACCCGTTATGGTTTCTTGATGACTATCGGTATAGATTCTCTTGATTATAAGAGTGATGGTTGCGGTTTCTATCTTACAGTTGGCGGCTTAACAAAGCGTTTTGTTATAGAAAATGGCGTTGTTTGGGATAGCTTTACCGTTGAGCTTCCGGGCGAAACAGTTTATATTACACCCGAACAGTTCGGTGCAGGTAATAAGTATATTATGAACTATACTGTATACTTTGCAGATGCTGACTTGGCAGTTTTAGGAGATATGGATGTTTCTGTTCAAGGTTTTGTTACTACATTTGACGGTGTTGAAATCAAAACAAATGTGTTCAAGTGCGGTAAACTTGCAAATTAAAATTTATTAAATAAGGAGGATAGAAATATGAAGGCATATTTAGAGATTACAAAAATCGATTTAGAAGATATTATAACAACTTCTAATGATGGCGGTCTTATCAACGGCGGAGCAGGAAATGCAGGAAGCGGTTCCGGAAATTCAGGCGGTTGGGCTGAAACAACATCATTGCTCGACTAATTGATATTTTATAGCAAAAAATAGTAGGCTGCTGCTTTATGTAGCAGTCTACCTTTTTTATGGCCGATTTAATAAACAGATACAAAATTGTAAAACAGGTTGTTGAACAATTACATAGGAGAAAATTATGATTAGAGTTGTTATTTTCAGGTTTTTGGAGATGTCTATTACCTGTTCGCTTTTTTCTGCAATAGCAGTAGCGTTTAATATTACAGGGGTGTTTACCAGCAAAAACGCTGTTTTTATACTTGCATTATTGGGTGTAATATGCTGGTTCTTTTTGAATTTGTGGAGGTTAAGAGTTTGTTATTTTGCTTTACATGATAGAAAATGCTATTATATTTCCAACTTTGCGGCGTATGTGGTATTTGGTATCTGTACGGTGGTTATATATTTATGTTTTTCAAGTGCTGTATATGGTTGGGCTTTTGCGATCACTAAATTTTTAAAATATACCAATTTATATATTTCAACAGTTCAATCTACTGCTGTTTTTCATCTGTTGGGAGGAATTTCAATTTTGTTAGCTCCTATTGGTATGAAATGGATTTTTGAGCTTGAGGAAGAAGAATAGGTTATGTTTACGATACGCTTGGCAGAACTAAATATAACAATAAATAATAAATATGGATACGTTGAAAAAATCTGTACCGATTATATAGCAGAAGAACAAACAGATTTTTTTGTAGAAGTGACCGATACGGAAATCGAGGCGGAAAGAGAATCCCCGAAGAATGATAAGGGTTATCTGGAGTCTTTGGCTATATACCGTAAAATTGCCGAAAAAATAGTAGATTACCAAGGCTTTTTGTTGCATGGAGCAGTTATTTCCGTAGATGATTTCGGGGTTGCTTTTTTGGCTAAAAGCGGAACAGGCAAAACAACACATATGAATTTATGGTTAAAACTTTTAGGAAATAGGTTAACCGTTATAAACGGTGATAAACCCTTGGTGAGAGTAATTGACAAAAAATTATATGCCTACGGAACTCCGTGGGCAGGTAAAGAAGGACTAAATACAAATACTAAAACAGAATTAAAAAATATTTGCTTAATATCTCGCAGTTTGGTTAATGAATGTTTTTGTATTGCGGATAAAGGTATAATTTTAGAAAAACTTTTTTCTCAAATTTATTTACCCAAGAGTTCACAAGGCTTAAAACAAACATTAAACCTTTTGGGAGTAGTGATGGATAAGTGTAGATTTTATTCTGTAAAGTGTAATACCGATATTACAGCCGCTAAAACAGCATACGAAACGATTATGTCATCCCGTAAATAATTGAAAAGAATATAAAATATCTGACTTTTTATATAAATTTTATTCTTATAGATTTATTATATTTTTTAGCGTAATCAATCATTGATTTTGTACCGGAGCTTTTTGTATCACAAAAGCAAATAACATAATCGCATATTTTTGCCATTTGACGGTTGTGGCAAGGTGATTTCGGCATCAAGCAATTAGGATGTACTTTGAATCGGATGGGGCGTGAAGAAGAGACCGCACAAATCTTTAAAGAAATACTGAGAATTGTGTCAAATGAGTATAATAATGGCAACTTTCCACATACTAACTCCACACCATTAAATAGTGAAAATGAGTTTTTATATATGAAGGCAACAGGAATTGTTAGGCGTATAGATGAATGAGGTATAATGATGCCAAAGCCTATAATGTCATATAAACACTGGTTTTCTACTTTTTTAAGTGGATAAAATACACACTAAATCCTTACAAATAAAGCCGAATGAGCACAAAACTCATTCGGCTTTTACTATGATTATTTATTGCTCGTCAATAATTTATTTAACCTATATGTCACATACACTTTCTACCTTCTCAAGTTTTGCCTTAACGGATTTAATGTGTTTGTGCAATTCTAAAAGTTCTTTTCGGGTAGACACACCGAGCTTCCCGTAAAGGTTTCGATTGTGATATTTCAAGGTTGATTCCTTAATGTTCATATTTGCCATAATCTCCTTGGTGGTAACTCTGGCAATATACGCATCATAAATTTCCCGTTCTGTTGGTGTCAGCGTTTTAAGTCCCATCATAAAGACCTCAATGCACTCAGGAGCAACCGCCTCATTCTCCACCGGCTTTTCAAGCATTACATCCGGTGTGGAAACTTCGGCATCGGAATAGCTTTGTACTGATTCGACCTGCTTGACGATTTTCTTCATCCGTTGGTATTCGTTCATTACAAGGTGAATACCGAGCAAGAACAGCTCGCTGATGATATATGAAATAGACAGCATTTCAAATTCGATGCTAGTCATCTGCTCAATAAACCAAACACCGATATTGACAAATACCGCAATAGCAAGGATAACTGCGTGTGCCGTGGTGTCGATGGTCTTCTTGATCTGCGCACGGATAATGATTGTGACCATAGCGGCGAAGTAGCCGAGCAGATAAATAAGGTATAGCGGATGCAACGGCCCGTAAATCTTCACCAGTGTAGATACACCGTTTACTACCGCAAAGGAAACCTCTTTGTAGTAAATCGGCAGTATGCCAGGACTTGCGGCAATAAGGAACACGATAATGGATAACGCTCCCAAAGCACCATGCAACCATTTGGGATGCTTCGTGCCGGTAACGTCTAATATGATCATCAACATCGCAAGCGGTAAAAATACCGAGCCGAGATAAGCTAAGCGATTTGACCATAAAGCCATAGGCAGACAGGTGGATATTGAAAGAAGTGTGTAACCGATATTTACTACAAGCACCGATGAAAACAGCAAAACAAACCATATCTTCCTTTTGTGAACTAAAAGGCAACAGCCAATCAGAAGCAGCAAAGACAGCACAGCGGCAGCTCCGTAGATGATCGTCAGGCTTGCACTTTTTGCTCCGACAGCATTACAGCCCGACAAACATAGTATTAAAAACAGCAAGATAGGTGTACTTGCAAATAACTTCTTCATTTTGTTCTCCTTCGACCATGTTTTTTCAAAAAGGGCGGTCTAACTCAAAAATTCCTATACTTTTTTTGAAAAAGCGCCCTTTCCCATACTTTTAGTATGGGGACAAACGGTATAGAAACAAATATAATTATAATATAATCAGTGTAAGTATATCTCTTATGCTGAAAAAATTACTTTTTATATTATATCACAAGGTGTTGAAATTTTCAATGGCTAACCAAAAGGCTTCTAAAACCAATCAAGACAACTTGTTGATATATCGAAAGGAGAACGAATTTATGAAAAAATTTTTATCTTTGGTTTTAACAGTAATTATGCTTTTATGCTTAATGCCAACCACCTCGGTTTTTGCGGCATTCGTTACTATTGTTGATGCGGTAAATATCGAGCTTCCCATAGCCGGGGAGAAGCCTGATTTCTCAGCCGATCTCCCAAACTGGTCAAACGCACACAAGATAACCGGTGTAGAGTGGGTTGAATATGATGAAGGCTGGGAATGGGAAAAGGATATGTCCGCTAATGACACCTTCAAAGAGGGATATTGGTATGTTGTATATGTTAATTTTGAAACAACATCCGGAAACAGTTTTTCCGAAACAATTAATCCTTACATAAATAATGAAACGGCTAAAATATCGGGCCCCGCTGTTCAAGCAAACAGAACTAAAGTTTCTATTTATAAGGCGTATCAGGCCACCAAAGCACCAACCGCTATAAGCAAGGTTGACCTTAATGTTGTAAAACCCGTTGTAGGCAAAACGCCCACTTTTGCTAAGGTTGATACAACGCAGTATTTTAGTGAAAAGTACGGCACGGTTTCAAACTGTTCAAACGGCGTTACCTGGACAAATCAGAGTAATAACATAAACATCACTGTAAATAATCCTTTTAAGGAAGGTTCTAAATACACGGTAACCTATTACCTAACTGCAAAGGACGGTTATAAGTTCAACTCTGCCACCGCCTGCACAATTAACGGTTCGGTTGCAAGAATTTCTATAACGGATGCAACTCATGCCAAGGTTTCACTCGGTGACCTTGTCCCCGGTGACGGTAAAAAGGAAATCACAGGTCTTGACCTTTCGGTTACTGCACCTAAAGACGGCGAAAAACCCAATTACACAAAAATTGACGGACCCGAGTATTACAGTGATAACGGAATTAACATTATGTTACCACGTGTTTAGATGACCGTTGGTGATTTGTATAAATCGGCCTCTTCTTATATCTCTCCCGGCACTACTGAAACCTTTAAGGGTGGCAGCGAATATACCATAAAAATTGCATTAACTGCTAAGGATGGTTATAAATTTGCAAAGACCGTTACCGCCAAAATTAACGGTAAGACAGCTACTGTTGAAAACTTTGATGACGGAAGCGTAAATGTTTCGGTAAAGCTTACTGCACTTAGTAAGGAACACAAGCACACCGACTCTGCTTGGAAGAACGATAGCGAAAGCCATTGGTAGAATTGTACTGATTCGGCTTGCGGTATGATTACCGTAGCTAAAGAGGCTCACAAGGACGTTAACAAGGATAACAAGTGTGACGTTTGCGCTTATGCTATTCCCAAAGCAGATATATTAACACCCGATCAGGCCACCT